>JAAYZZ010000144.1 GCA_012514595.1 Elusimicrobiota bacterium | reverse complement strand
TACACAAAGAAGTTAGAGAAGCTTGGCATTTTGAGTTGATCTGTCCAATTGTAGTCTGATGGCATGTCATAAGAGGGGTTTGAGTTGATTGGCTCTCAAGCTTTTATTGGATTTCTGAAATCGGGTTCGTCCAGGGCGATAAGCCGCCCATACCGCGTTTGCGTTGAAATTTTATAAGTAGCGGCATTTCGGGTTTGTAGGGTTCGCCTAGCGTCCCCTTCAACCCGTTAAAAAGGACCTATGACAACAACACACAAGATTGTCTCAAAAGAAGCGCTCAAGACAAAGATCGCGGCTCTTCGTCGCAAGGGCAAGGTGATCGCCTTTACCAACGGATGTTTTGATATCCTTCATGCGGGCCATGTGAGTTATCTTGAGATGGCCAAGAAGGATGCCAAACGCGTTCTCATCATCGGGCTTAATTCCGACGCATCGGTCCGAACGCTCGAGAAGGGCGCGGAGCGGCCCATCATCCCGCAGAAGGAGCGCGCCAAACTCCTGGCCGCGCTCGAATGCGTGGATCTTGTGGTGATCTTCAGCGAGTCGACCCCGCAGAAGCTGATCGAATATCTTCGTCCCGACATCCTCATCAAGGGGGCGGACTGGAGGGGGAAGGCGGTCGCGGGCGCAGACGCGGTCAAGAAGGTGGAGTTCCTCAAGTATATCAAGGGGCTTTCTACGACGGAGATCGTGAGGAAGATAAAGAGAGCAAGATAGAAAGTCTCTGAGGTCGCTGAGGTCTGGAAGACGGGAGGACTGGATCAGATCTGCCCGGGGTGTTTTTGATGCCTCTCCCTGCAGGTGATAGAAGTTCTCAAGACTTTTAGACTTCAGAGACGTTAGAGACTTTAGTAACCTTTTATGAATCAATCCAAACTTCTCCGCATCATCGACGCCAACTACAACCGCGCCAAGGAGGGGATGCGTGTCTGTGAGGACATGTGCCGCTTCCTCTTTGACGAGAGCGACTTAACGTCCGGATGGAAAGGCGTGCGGCATGCGCTCACGGCCGGGATCAAAGGCTTTGGCCTTAAAGAGATCGTGTCTGCGCGCAATATCACAGGGGATGTGGGACGCAAGACCATCCCCAGCGAGTCCCGGCGCAGGGGCGTGGCCGATATCTTCTACGCCAACGCCCAGCGCGTGAAAGAATCGTTAAGAGTTCTGGAAGAGTTCGCGAAGCTGAACAAAAAGGGGAGCGCGGATGCGCTCAAGAAAGTGCGTTATAAGGTCTATGATCTCGAAAAGAAAACGATTGAGCGGCTGTCGGTTGTATCTTATCCTCGACGCTGAAGTCCGCCCTTATAAAGAGTTATTTGATATCTTAAAAGTGGCCGCCAACGGCGGAGTTGACATTGTGCAACTTCGTGATAAATTGGGGACACCAAAAGACATGATCCGCTTCACACAGCGCGCGGTTCGATGGTTGAAGGGGCGGATCCCGTTCATTGTAAATGACAGACTGGATGTGGCGATCGCGGCTGACGCCGATGGCGTTCACCTGGGGCAGGAGGACTTCCCGCTTCAGGCGGCCCGGCGGATCTTGGGCCCCCAAAAGATCATCGGGACCTCTTGCCAGACGATCGCCCATATCCGCAAGGCCCAAAGGGACGGCGCGGATTACATTGGGTTCGGATCGGTCTTCAAGACCCTGACCAAACCCGGGCGTCGACCCATGGACCTCACGCTTTTAAAGAGGGCCCAGGCGACCGCACGCATGCCGCTCTTTGCGATCGGCGGGATCACCAAAGAGAACATCCCGCTCGTCGGAAATCTGGGTATTTTCAGGGTCGCGGTCTGCCGCGACATCCTTCTGGCCGGCGATGTCCGAGGCGCCTGTGCGGCGCTCCGGAGCAGATTATCGACGGAAAAACAGTAACAGAGATCCTTTTGCGAGAGTAATTCAGTGGCAGAATTCCAGCTTCCCAAGCTGGCTACGTGGGTTCGATTCCCATCTCTCGCTCCATATTTTTCATGACCCTCTTCCCAAGACGTCCTCCAGGGCTTGGCGTCATCATCCTTTTTTTGACTCTCCTCGTGTCGGGCTGTGCGACCACCTCGCGCGGCCCTTCTCTTTTTGAGGGCCCCTCGGCCGCAGTCCCGGGCGTCTACCACAAGGTCCAGAAGGGCGAGACCCTCTGGCGCATCGCCAAGACCTACAAGGTTCTCGTCGAGGAAATCGTGGATGCGAACCGCATCCCCAATGCCGCCTCCATCGAGGTGGGTCAGCTCATTCTTATTCCCGGCGCGGAACAGGAGCTCTCCGTCCAGCTGCCGGTATCTTCCGACGGTAAGGCGGCGGACTATCTCTGGCCCCTGCGGGGCCGGATCGTCGGGTATTTCGACCCGTCCCGCCGGGGCGGTATCGATATCGAGGGCCGGGGCCAGGATCCTGTCCGATCCTCTCGTGAGGGGCGCGTGGTCCTGGCGGATGACCTTCCGGCGTTCGGCCCGACCCTTGTCATCGATCATGCCGACGGATTCTTCACGGTCTACGGCCGCAACGAACGGCTTTTGGTCAAGCTTGGCGACTATGTGGTCCGGGGAGAGGCGATCGCCCAGCTTCCCGGCGGGGCGCGGCCCGGGACGCTTCATTTCGAGGTCCGTCAGGGGGAGACGGCGAAGAACCCCCTGTACTATCTGCCGCAGGAGATGTGATGCGAAGCGATTGTTACGGACGACAGCCTTTGTTGACCCTCATGCGCAAGCGCACGCTGGACCTCAAGGAGGGATACCGGCAGAACCTGGCGCTCCTGGGCAGTCTCCACGTCGGGAAGAGCACGCTCCTCAAACAGTATCTGGCGGAGCTGGATGAGCCCGGGATCCTTCCCGTCTATCTGGACCTGGAGAACCGGGACCTGAGATATTTCGCCTCGAAGCTGGTCCGCAGCCTTCTGTATCATGTGGCCAAGGCCAAGGGATTGCCGGTCAGCGAGGATCTGGAGACCCTGATCGCGACGGTCCGTCCGGTCCTGCCGGTCGCGGCCGAGGAAGTGGCCCGCCTTCAGGCCCTGGTCCAGGAGGGCAAATGCACCGAGGCTTTCGAGGGTCTTCTGGACCTTCCGGACCGGTTCACGAACGGGACCGGTCTTTTTTGTGTCCTGATCCTCGATGAATTTCAGGCCCTCGAGGGGTACGGAGTGGCGGATATCTTCAAGAAGCTCGCCGACCGCATCATGGCCCAGAAGAACTGCCTTTATATCATCGCGAGCTCCTTCGAGGAGCAGGCCCGCCGGATCCTCTCGGAGCGCCTCACGCTTCTTTTCGGGAACTTCGAGCTGGTTCCCGTCGAACCTTTTGATCTCAAGGTCAGTCAGGAGTTCATCGAGAAACGCATGGGCGGGATCAAGGTGGGGCTTCAGCTGCGGCATTTCCTGTCCGACTTTACGGGCGGGCGGCCTCTTTATCTGGATCTCATTCTCCAGGAGCTCACGAGCCTGAGCGCGACCTTCCGTCAGCAGGAGATCTACACGCCCCTGATGGCACAGGCGATCGAGAACATGCTCTTCGACCGCTGGGGAGCCTTGAGCCGTCATTTTGAACTTATCGTCGGGCGTCTCTGCTCCGGACGGACCAACCGGTTGACCATGGATATCCTCATGGCGCTGGCCGGAGGGCATCACCGCGTGAACGACATGGTGACGAAACTGGGGGCCAAGAAGACCCCGGTGATCCACAAGCTCGCCATGCTCGTGGACGAGGATGTCGTCGAGCGCAACGGGACCCATTTCCACGTCAAGGACAAATTGTTCCGCTACTGGATCAAGTATGTCTTCCAGAAAAGACTGGAGACGATCGAGCTGGAGCCCGGGCGCCTCAAGAAGGAGTTCAAGGAGGAGGTGGGGCGCGCCATCAGCGCGTTCCACGCGACATCCCGTCGGGACCTTCCGACGAGGGTCACGGAGCTGTTGTCCTGTTTCGACCGGGAGCAACTGCGGCTGCAGGGGCGGCGGTACGAACTGCCGCGCTTTGAGGAGATCCGCGCCGTCAAGATCCGTCAGAGGAGTGGCGGGGCCGTCGATGCCCTGGAGGCGCAGACCAGTGAAGGCAAGTGGCTCCTGGTCCTCAGGAAGGACCCCATGATCGAGAGCGACATCGGGGCGATCGTGGAGGAGGTCCGGACCATGCCCGACAGACCCAAGCGGTGCGTGATCGTGTCCTTGTCGGAGCTTGATGAGGCCGCGCGGCTGCGGGCCCTCGAGGAGCGGATGTGGATCTGGAACGAGCCGGAGATCAATGCGCTCATGAACCTTTTTGACAAACCTTATATCGTGCCATGAGGATCATCGCCCTTTCCGATACCCATTCGCAGGCGCTTCCTCCCGAGGTCGCGGCGGCCATCGCGGGGGCGGACCTTATTGTTCACGTCGGGGATTTCTGTGACCTGTCGGTCCTCGAGGCCCTGAAGGCCTCGGGAAAACCGGTCAAGGCGGTCTATGGCAATATGGACGGGATGGACCTGCGCAAACTCCTGCCCCGGCAGGCGGTGTTTGAGTGTGAGGGCCGGATGATCGGGCTCATTCACGGCGAGGGCGGAGGCGGGATGGTCCTCGAGAAGGTCCGGGAACGTTTCCAGGGCGAGAAAGTGGATATGGTGATCTACGGGCATTCGCATGAGCCTCTCCGGACCATGATCGACGGGGTGTTGTATCTTAATCCGGGGAGCGCGACAGATACGCTGCGGGCGCCTTGCCGCAGTTACGGGGTTGTTGAGATCAAGAACGGAAAGATCAAGGCAGAGATCGTGAGGATCAAGTAATGGACCTTCTTTGGGCGCCGTGGCGCGAACAATATGTGAACGAATCGAGCTGTTCCTCGAAGCGGAAGAAGCCTTGTGTCTTCTGTTCGATCCTGAAAAAGAAGCAGGATGCCAGGCACTTCATTTTCTTTCGAAGCGCGCATTCTTTTTCGGTGCTCAATATTTATCCCTTTAACGGCGGCCATACCCTCGTCATCCCGCAGCGGCATGTGGCGGACCTTTCCGATCTATCTCCGTCGGAGAGGCAGGACCTGATGGACCTTCTTTTGGCCACAAAGGCGCTTCTTTCAAGGGCCCTGAAGCCGGACGCCTTCAACGTCGGGGCCAACATCGGGGCGATGGCCGGCGCAGGGATCCCGGACCACCTACATTTTCATGTGGTCCCGCGCTGGCGGGGAGATGTCAATTTCATGCCCGCGCTCTTCGGGACCAAGGTGATGCCCGTGTCCCTGCGGACGGTCTACAAAAGGCTGATGGATGCGAAAAAGAGAGGACATTGAACAGTTCGAGGACATGATGCTCGCGCCCTTCGCGATGAAGAGCCGCGCCTCGTGGGGCCGGCACTACGCCGAGGGGGAGCATCCCAGCCGCACCTGTTTTCAGCGCGACCGGGACCGTGTCGTGCACTGCGAGGCCTTCCGGAAGCTTGAATACAAGACCCAGGTCTTTGCGATCTTCGAGGGGGATTATTACCGCACGCGGCTCACGCATACGATCGAGGTGGCGCAGCTGGCGCGTACCCTGGGGCGGAACCTTCAGCTCAACGAGGATCTGATCGAGGCGATCGCCCTCGCCCATGACCTGGGGCATCCGCCTTTTGGTCACGCCGGGGAACAGGCATTGGACCTGCGCCTGAAGGAGGCGGGCCTGGCCTTTAATCACAACCAGCGCAGTTTTGACATTGTTTCCCGTCTGGAGAAACGGTATCCGGACTTTGACGGACTGAACCTGACCACCGAGGTCCTCGTCGGGATCCTCAAGCACGAGACCCTGTTCGACCGGGTGGGGCGCATGGCCGGGGATGAGGACAAGGAGTTCGCGCGCAAGATGTCGCGGCCCTGTTCTCTCGAGGGGCGGGTGGTCGACAAGGCGGATTCCTTGGCGTATCTCAATCACGATATTGACGATGGGATCGCCTCTGGATGCATCGGTCCCGAGGATCTCGCGTCCAGCGCGCTCTGGCAGCGCGCGGTCTCCCGCATCCGCAAGGCCCCGTCCGGTTCCGGCGAGGCGATGTTCCGCTATCAGGTGGTCAAGGAGCTCATTGACATGCAGGTGCGCGATCTT
>JAAYZZ010000143.1 GCA_012514595.1 Elusimicrobiota bacterium | reverse complement strand
TGGTGGTCTGCAACTTCACGCCGGTCCTGCGAGAGAATTTCCGCGTGGGCGTGCCGCGTGAGGGGTACTGGCGCGAGGTCCTGAACTCCGACGGGAGCGTTTACGGAGGGTGCGACAAGGGGAACGCCGGGGGGCGTTGGGCCGAGCCTGTCCCGTGGAACGGGCGGAACCATTCGGTGTCCCTGACGCTTCCGCCTTTGGGAGTTGTGTTCTTCAAGAGAGCCTAACCGGAGGGGTGTATGACAAAGAGGGCGATCGTTCTGGGCGTGATCTTTTGTCTCATGGCGGGCGGTCTTGCGTTCGCGGATGTTGTGGAAACAAGTTCCCGGATCACGGCCGTGACCGTGTACCCGGACACGGCGCGGGTGGTCAGAAGCGGCAAGGTCTCGCTCAAGGAAGGGACGCACACTCTCGAGCTCAAAGACCTGAAGCCTTATATTGATGAAAGCTCTCTGTCGGTGTCCGGCGAGGGAACGGCCCAGGTCAGGATCCTGGGGGCGGGCGTGAAGACCCGGGAGCTGACGCGTCCCTCGGATGAGCGCGTGGCGGAACTTGAAGAAAAGATCCAGGGCGTCGACGATGAGATCGCGCGCGCCAAGGCCTCGGATGCCGCTCTCCTCAAGAAGGAGAAGTATCTCGATTCCGTGAATCTCTTTTCGGGACAAAAGGTCCCGGAGGACCTGGTCACCAAGATGCCCCCGGTCTCCGATCTTTTGGCTGTGGCGGATTTTGTCCAGGCGCAGTACCAGGCGGTCTCCGATGGTCGGCAGGCGGTTGCGATCAAGCTCCGCGATCTTGGGAAACAGCGTCGGGCGCTCCATGAGGAACTGGCCCGGATCCGCGGCGGCAGCGGACAACAGACGCGTTCTGTTGTGGTCGATGTCGAGTGCCTGAGGTCCGGGGACTTTACGCTGAATGTGGCTTACAATTCCAGCGTCGTCGGCTGGTCGCCTCTTTATGATGCCCGGGTCGATTTTGAAAAGGGACAGGTTGTCTTGAGCTCTTTTGCCGTTGTGCAGCAGACGACGGGAGAGGATTGGCAGGATGTGGCGCTCACCATTTCGACCTCGCGTCCCTCTCTCGGCGGGGTCATGCCGGAACTGTCTTCCTGGTATCTGAGGCCCTATGCGCCTGTGGTGCGCCAAGTGATGTTGAAAAGCAGCAGGATGTTGTCCGCGCCTGCGGCTGATTATGATGATATGGCGTTGGAGGCGGGAGGGGCCGTGATGGAGCAGCAGGCGTTCGCGGCTCCCTCGGAGCGGGCCCAGGTCGCGTATGCCGCCAGCGAGTCCAGCGGAGCGTCGGTCGTTTATAAAGCGGCCCGCCCCGTGACCGTGATCTCCGACGGGAACGATGTCCGGGTTCCCCTGATGAGCCAGACCCTCCCGGTGACGTTCCAGTATGCCACAAGTCCCAAGCTCTCGGCCATGGCCTACCTGACCTCCCGGGTCGCGAACGGAAAGGACGATCAGCTTCCCGCCGGACAGATCAATGTTTTTCTTAATGAGAGTTTTGTCGGGACGTCGGCCCTGGCCAAGACGATCGCGCCGGAGGAGTCCTTTGACCTTTATCTGGGGGTCGATGAGGGCGTTGTGGTCAAGCGTCAGCTCCTGGAGGAAAAGAGCGACGACACCATGATCGGAAGGATCCCTTCCCCGACGAAAAAGGTGGCGTACAAGTACAAGATCACGGTCGAGAACTATAAGCCGCGGGATGTCACGGTCACGGTGTATGATCACATTCCCGTTGCGCAGGATGACAAGATCAAGGTTTCCAAGTTCGAGGCAACACCCAAGGCCTCGCAGGAGGGGTATCAGGACCGCGAAGGGGTCCTGGTGTGGGACATGACCCTCAAACCGCGCGAGAAGAAAGATGTTGTATATTCCTTCATCGTCGAGTATCCTCGGGATATGAGGGTCGAAGGGCTATAAGAACATTATCGGGCACAGGACATGCATGAAGCGGAGACTTTTCGGGCGTGTCCTGTGCCCTTTCTTTGAACGAGGATGGGGCTTTGAATAAATTCGTCTGCATTCACGGCCATTTTTACCAGCCGCCGCGCGAGAATCCCTGGCTTGAAGAGGTCGAACTTCAGGAGTCCGCGCATCCCTACCACGACTGGAACGAACGCATCTCCGCCGAGTGTTACGCCCGCAACGGCGCCTCCCGGATCCTCAACGGGCAGAACGATATCATTGAGATCGTCAACAACTACTCCCGCATCAGCTTCAACATGGGGCCCACCCTTTTGTCGTGGATGCAGGCTAGGGACCCCGACGCCTATCAGGCGATCCTCGATGCGGACCGCCTGAGCTGCGAGCGTTTCTCGGGTCACGGCTCCGCCATGGCCCAGGTCTATAATCACATGATTATGCCGCTCGCCACGACCCGCGACAAGAGGACACAGGTCATCTGGGGGATCAGGGAT
>JAAYZZ010000142.1 GCA_012514595.1 Elusimicrobiota bacterium | reverse complement strand
TGGCCGCCCCTGTACCATGGACTCGAAGGCATCCACGACCGCCATGATCCGCGCCCCCAGCGGGATCGCATCCCCCTTGAGCCCCGCGGGATATCCAGACCCGTCATAATGCTCATGGAGCGAAAGGACAACAGGCAGAATGGGCCGCAAGAACTCGATGGGACGGATCAAGGCCGCACTCTTTTCAGGCAGGGATCGAAGATGGGCGAACTCTTCTTTGCTCAGGACACCCTTCTTGGACAAGATCTGATAGGGGATATCCAGGGCCCCCGCGTTATGAAGGATGCTGGCGTAATAAAGTCCGTTCACCGCCTCCTGCCCCATCCGGAACCGCATCGCGATCTGCCGCACGATCTTGAAATAGACCGAACTGTGACTGCGAAGGCCAGGCCCCTGCCTGTCGAGCAGCGTCTGGATGAGACGCATGGTCTCCAGGATGATCTTCTGCTGCTGTTCGAAGAACTGGAGATTGCGGATCGCGGTCACCGCCTGCTCGGCGAAGATCGTGAACATCTCCCGGTCATATTCGTCGAAAGCGGGTTCCGAAGGCTTTCGCTTGATGATCATGGCCCCGATGCACTCGTCGGTGATCAGGGGCATGCCCATGAGCCGTTTCTCGAAGACCGAGCTCCCGGAAACAACCGCCATCTCCTTGGGGGAGACCTTCTTGAACTCGCAGCGGTTCGCCGTGAGGATGTTGATCTGGTTGTTGAAGGAGGCGATCATGCACAGCTTTTTCCGGTCCGGGCCCAGAAGATAGATGCTGGCGGAGGAGGCATGCACGAACTGGCAGACGAGCCGCGTGAGACGCAGCGAAAGCTCGCGCAGGTTCGGCGTCGAGTTCACCAGACGGTACACGATATGCACCGCCGAGATGATCTGTTTATACCTTTTCGTAAGGATTGAAGAGTCGCTTGTATTCATCGAGCGCTGCCCGGTCCGTCATGGAGGCGATGTAGTGGCAGATCAGTGCGTACATCTCCGCCTGGGAAAGGGCCCTTCCGTCGTAGACATCATACGGCAATTGCCGCGGATTGCCATAATAAACATTAAAAAGCTCGTTGATGATCCTCTTGGCCTTGGAGGTCATCCTCTCGACCCTCCAGTGATGATAAAGCTTGTCGTTCAGGATGGCCTGGAGCGCCGCGCGCTCCTCGCTCATCGACGGAGAGAAATCGATAAGGACCTCTCCCTTCTCCTCGAGACGGCCGACATCCTCGAACGATCTCAGCTGAAGGCGCTCGAGCCGTGCGGCCGTGGCCTCCAGAAGATCGCGCACCTGCATGTCAATGAGCTCCTTGACCACCTGATAGCGGAACATCGCCTCGCCGGAACCGGACGGGGCCTTACGGATGCGGGAGACCGCGCGCTGCCAGAGCGCGCTGGACGCGAGATCCTCGGGACCGATGCATCCGGAGGCGATCCCGTCGTCAATATCGTGATTGAGATACGCCAAGGAATCCGCCTTGTCGACCACCCGCCCTTCCAAGGAGCAGGGCCGCGACATCTTGCGCGCGAACTCCTTGTCCTCATCCCCGGCCATGCGCCCCACCCGGTC
>JAAYZZ010000141.1 GCA_012514595.1 Elusimicrobiota bacterium | reverse complement strand
TGAAGGTGATCCCTAACGCAAGCACATACTGCTCAAGCGCGACCGCGATCCCCACCGTGACCGATAACAACAGTGTCGAGGCAGTCGTGAGCCCCTGGATATGACCTTCCCCGTCTCGGATAATGGTCCCGGCCCCGATAAAGGAGATCCCGAGGATGATCGCCTGGAAGATCCGGATCGGGTCCGCCTTGAGGATATCAGGACCGATCACGATCCCCGCCTGCTTGACCAGGATCAGGCTCAGGATCACAAAGAGCGCCGAGGCCCCGGCCACGAACGCGTGGGTCTTTAACCCCGCGGGCTTTTGCTTGACCTGACGTTCGAACCCGATCACTCCTCCGAGAAGACAGGCGATCGCCAGTTGTGTCAACGCGATCGTCTGGGACAATACTACGGCCTGATCCATATGTCATCCTTTCTTTTTGAACTGGCCTCACTAGGCCAGGTTCTCCGCACTATAGCGTGCGATGAGGCCGGTCCGCACCGCATGCCTGTAGGTCCGCCAAAAGATCACCAGCGCGCCGATAAGGTAGACAAAAACCAGCGCACCGCTCAGAAACAATTCCCCGGTGGAGACCTGCCCTCCGCCAACGACCGTGCGAAGCCCCTCGAAAATATAAGACGGGGGAAGGACATGCCCGACCGCCCGCATCCAGGCGGGAAGAACTTCTAGGGGATAAAAGACCCCGACGAAAGGCGCGATCATGGCCGGAATGGGCCAGATCAGCCACTCGGCCGCGGGTCCGAAACGGAGCATGATCGCGCACCCCAGGACGCCGAACGAGATCCCGAACAGGAACAGGAACACAACGAAAGGAACGATCACGAATCCATAAGCGGTAAAAGACAACCCGAAAACCGCGCCGGCCAACAGGAGCATGACCAGGACCCCGATCGTGCTCGTCAAGATACTCGAAAGGACAAGCCCCGCGACATATTCCCCGACGCGAAGAGGCGTGGCAAAAAAATTAAGGAAGTTGCGGGACCACACATCCTCCATAAAAGGCATGGTGACCCCCTGCATGATCCGAATGAAGAAATCCCACAGAAGGACCGCGCCAAGGATCGCGAGGACCGGCTGGACCCCCGACGGGACGATCCCTGCCAGATAACGCGTCATGAACCCCCACAGAAGCATGTCGATCGCCACCCACACCACCAGAGGCAGCAGACGCACAGGGCTTCCCCTAAGAAGATACGTCTGACGAAGAACGATGGCCGATATCCGCCGCAGGGAGATCATGCGCCCTCCTCTCTCACGCACAGCGGCTCGCGCGCCACCGCGACAAAAAGATCCTCGAGCGTCTTGTGGCCGTAGCGGGCCGGGAGCGTCCGGGGATCTCCCTCGAGGAGGACCCGTCCGTGCGACATGACGAGCACCCTGTCACAGACCTCGGCCACCTCATGCATGTTGTGCGAGGTCCACAAGACCGACCCGGCACCGGAAGTAACGAACTCACGGATCCGCGCACGGACGTGCCGCGCCACCGACGGATCGAGCGAAGCGGTCGGCTCATCCAGAAGAAGAAGGCGGGGGCGGTTCAGCATGGCCTTGGCCAGTCCCACGCGGGCCTGTTCACCCGAGGAAAGAGCCCCGGACTTTGTCCGGCGGAAGGCCACAAGATCGAACTCCTTCAGGAGCTCCTCGACCCGCTGCCGAAGGTTCGGGACCCCGTAGAGAAGACCGAAGACATAAAGATTCTCCTCCACGGCGAGATTCCCGGGGAGCGGCGCGTAAACGGCTGAAAAGTTGGTATGGGACAAGGCGCGCGAACGCTCCCGCGCCAGGGGCACTCCCTCGATCGCGATCTCCCCTTCCGTCGGAGAAAGGATCCCGAGGACCATGCTGATGGTCGTGGTCTTCCCCGCCCCGTTGGGGCCCAGAAGTCCCACGATCTCCCGCGGACGTACCTCAAAGGAGATCCCGTCAACGGCAAGAGCGGTGGAATACCTTTTTTTCAAACGGGAGACGGAAAGGATCGGTGGCATATTGGCGTTAGGATACGGCAGAATACAGACCCTGTCAATCGGCCTCACACCCAAAATACGAAGAACTTCGGGAAAGGAACGCTACGCGCCTCTACGGCCGATGACGACAATGCCCGCGGTGAGGACGATCACTCCCCCGACAAGTCCGACGGAGAAAAGGATGTTGTTGAGCAGTTCCGGCCGCAGGAGAAGCACGCTGCCCAGGCCCAGCATCATAAGGCCCGAAACGAGTTTCAGGATGCGCCCCTCCTCCTCGGTCAGCTTGCGCGCGCCGAGCGTCCGGACAAAGATCAGGACGATCACAAGGAGCGGAACAACATAGATGACATTATAGAGAAGCAAATAAAAATAGTAGGCGCCCACGGAAAGTTCCTGCAGCGTCAGGGCCCTGGTAAAGACCATGGGGAACCCGGCGGTGCAGAGAAGTTCGTAGGTATTGGCCAGGACCGCGAGGACGATCGTGCCCGCGACAAGCCCTCCGAGAGAACCGGTGCGGATCAGGCGGCGCATCCTCTCCAGAAGGCTGTCGCGCGCCTCATCGGAAAGGGTCAGGGACACGCCCTTCTTGAAGAAGAAATAGTCCTTGATGTTGATCGCGGCCATCGCGCAGGCCAGAACACCCGCGAGAACAGTGATGACCCGCACATGCCCCGTCACCATGAAGAGATTAAGCCACGCGGCCATGAAAAGAAAATAGACCGCGCCTGAAAAAAAGACGAACACCCCGCCCACGATGAGCATCCGCAAACGGGACCGCGCATGCACCATCAGGCTAAGAAGCATCAAAAGAACAAAGAACGCGCACGGATTGAACCCGTCGAGCCCGGCCAGAACGACCGTCAAAAGAGGCAGCGAGATCCGTGCCGGATCCACCTCGCCCAGGAACGGGACTGTCTCAGGAGCGGGATCCTCCGACGGAGACACCGGGACTGCGGAGGAACCGATGAGCCCGGCCGGGTCCACACATCCGGACACCAGACACTCACGGACGGCCTTCTCGATCTCCCCGGCCTTCTGCGGACTGAACCCGATCCAGACCTTGCGGCCGATGAAGGTGGCAGGCACACTCCCGCTCTCCTGTCCAAACGCCGCGGCCAGCCGACGGTAGATCTCCTTGTTCTGCGGGTCATTCCAGACCTCGTAGTCGCGGACCACGAATCCAGAGAGCCTTCCTTTCAGCTCCTCCCAAAATATCTTCTCGTGATGACAGTGAGGGCACCCCTCGCCCCAGAAGAAATAGACAACCGGCTTGTGCACGGACTCCCCGGCCCCTAGCGGTCCGGAAAGAGAAATCCCGGCGAGGATAAAGGCAAGGATCAAAAACAACTTCTTCATGGACTAGACCTCCAGCACATCACCTTCGCGAAGATGATGACAGTTCCCGATGAAGAACCGCTCAAATTCCTGAACACCCAGGGCCCCGGTACAATGCAGCGGGACCACATGACGGACCCCGTAACGCGGCAGCGTCCGGACCGTCGTTTTGATCTCGCCCGGCTCCATGTCCTTCAGATGGAACCCTCCCATAAGCATGTCGACATCCTGCCCGAAATGACCGCGCGCCGCCGTCAGGATATCGACGAGCTTCGGATGCGCACAGCCCGTCACGACCGCAAGCCGTCCGTGATCGCGGAGCACCAAAGACTGCTCATAAAGAATACCGCGCGCCGTCCCCCCGGACAATTCCCCCGTCGTAAAGACGCCCTCCCGGACCATCAGAGGAGCGGGGGCTTCCACAAGCGTCACGCCAAAGGAACGGATCCTCTTCTTGAGCGCGGGATCGAAATGCGGGACAACATAGACCTTGAGGCCCTTATACTGTCCAAGGACATCCCAGAGCCCCGCGATATGGTCCCAGTCATCATGCGAGATCACGACATGCCGGACCTTGGCCAGGTCGATCCTCTGACGACGCACGTTCGCCCTAAAGACACGGGCATCACCGAACGTATCAAAAAGAATATCATCATCCACAAGGAATGCAATCCCCCAGCGCCGGATCATGCGCTGCCACTTCGAAGAACCGTCCGCGATCAGCCGGATCCTCATGGCTCCGCCCTCCTTTACACGATCACTTCTTTTTAAGGACAATAGACCCCACCGGCACGCCCGTGTGGCGGGCCAGGACAGGACATTTGATCTTCAGCAGAAAATAGATCTCCCTCGGCGCATCGCTCAAGGCCTCGTAATTCCCCTGTCCCTTACTGATCACCATATCGGCATCCCGAAAGATATCCTGGAACTCCTTCGAACAAAGGGACAGGACCGTCCCGGGAGAATCCGCCCCGCTCGACATAACCCGGGCAATCTGGTCCACCCCGCAAAAGACCGCATCCTCGATCAGGGCATCGTTCAAGATGGGCCGGTCACGGACCGCCAGGATGACCTTGCGCCCATGCGCGATCTCCTCAATGAGCAGTCGATCAAAAACGATCTCCCCCGCGTTATCGGCCAGATAAAGGACCTCCCGTGCGCTCTTGAGATCCTCACGGAACGGCTCCAACTCGAACACCTCTTTCTGCTCCGGAAGGAATTCTCCGGAAAGGATCCGCCGGATCTCCTCCTCGATATCCAGATCGTTCTTGGCCGCATAATCGATCACATTTCCCGCGATCGCGAATTCGAGAGCGCTTAACAGCCGATCCCCGGAAACCTCGAGCTTCTCTCTGAGGAGCGGATAGATCTGAAGAGCCCTTTCATTGCTCTGGCGCTTGATCTCCGCGTAAGGATCCTGCCCCGGGAATCTCCGACGGATACTCTCCTGGATCGTGCGGACCATGAGCGGGGGCGGCTCCTCACCGGAAAATAAAGGGATCCTCCGCGCGGCCTCATGAAGGAGCTCCCGATGAACGCTCTCTTCCTGGCTCAAAAGGCGCCCCTGCTCCAGGACCAGCTTGAGGAAACAGGGAATGCAATCGAGATGCGTTCTCATGCCCCGGCCTTTTCGATCCTCTCGATGATCTTTTGGAACGCGGTCCCTGCGGCTCCTGCGGCCTCTCTCGAAAGAAAAGGCACGCCGCTGTCCCCGGCCACGACCAGATCAGGATCAAGGGGGATGCTCCCCAGAAAGCCAACCCCCAGCTCCCTGGCTGCACGTTCGCCTCCACCCTTCCCGAAAAGAGGGATCTCTTTCTGACAATGCGGGCACAGCATGCCGCTCATATTCTCAATGATCCCGATCACGGGTATCCCTAACTGCTGGGCGAACATCACGCTCTTTCGTGCATCCAGGACCGCCACATCCTGAGGTGTGGTCACGATGACCGCGCGGCTGATGCCCGGGAGAAACTGACACACGCTCAAAGGCTCATCGCCTGTCCCCGGCGGAGAATCCACCACAAGATAGTCCAGGCCCCCCCATTCGACATCCGAAAGGAACTGACGGATAGCCGCTGTCTTCATCGGACCGCGCCAGATGAAGGGGGTATCAGGCCCATGCCCCAAAAGTGCAAGGCTCACAACCTTGAGCCCATGCCCGGTCGTGACCGGAAGGACCTCTGCCCCGAACTGCTGCATGACCTCTTTCTCGATCCCAAGCATCTTGGCCACATTAGGCCCGTGCATGTCCGTATCCAGAAGCCCTACCTTTTTTCCAGAAGCAGCGAGCGCATATGCGAGATTCACGGACACCGATGTCTTGCCCACACCCCCCTTGCCGCTCATGATCACGATCACTCGCTTCACAGCCGCCATCCTCTCACGAAGCTTCTGTTCCTGCTCCTCCATCGGCCCTGACACATCACACCCCATAATGCCTCTCTCCTTTTCTGTCAGAACGTCACGACCCTGTCGCTGTCCTTGACGATGTCATACATATCCTTCATGGTCGATATTGGGCACATGTCCGTTCCCTCAAGCTCGCGGGACTTGATGCAGGTCCCGCAGGCGTAGATCCTCCCGCCGTCGCAAAGGAAGGCCCGGGCCTGGGCGACCGTATTGTACTTTTCCGTCGATATCTTCTCGTACTCGACCCCTTCACCCATAAAGAAGACCTTCACCTCGTCCTTCTGCCCGAGACAATAATTGGCATACCGCAG
>JAAYZZ010000140.1 GCA_012514595.1 Elusimicrobiota bacterium | reverse complement strand
TGTTCGCCCAAGGTCCAACGGTCCTCAAGGACATCGCCCATGCGCGGGCCAAGGAGTCGGACCGGATCAGCGACCTGCGCCGGGAACTTCTCAAGGTGGGGGCGGATATCAAAGAGACCCCGGACCGCCTGATCATCACCCCGCGGCCGTCCTACAGGAGCGGGGTTTTGCTTGATCCGCATCAGGACCATCGTCTGGCCATGGCTTTTGCGATCCTGGGCCTTCGGATCGGAGTGCGGGTCAGGGATATCGGATGTGTGGCGAAATCCTATCCGGCCTTTTCTGCAGACCTCCAGCGTCTTTTTAAATAGGGACAGTCCCTATTTTTCCTTTTGACTTCATATTTCTTTTTGATTAATATGAGGTCACATTTTTCGGTATTTTGAGAAAAAATCGGCGTTCTTCCAAATCCTCTTCAAAGGACAGGGCATGATCCAAAAACTCATCCGATTCTTCCGGGGCCTGGTGGACTATGTTCTGGGGTTCTTTTCAAGCGACCTCGGGATCGATCTGGGGACCGCCACGACCCTTGTGTATGTCAAGGGTGAGGGGATCGTCATCGCCGAACCATCCGTCGTGGCCATTGAGAAGGAGACGAACCGTGTGGTCGCGGTCGGGCAGGAGGCCAAGATGATGCTGGGCCGTACGCCGGGAGCGATCGTGGCCATCCGTCCGATGAAGGACGGGGTCATCTCGGACTTCGAGGTGACGGAGGCGATGCTCAAGTATTTCATCAAGAAGGCCCAGCCGCGCAAGTTCTTCATGCGGCCCGCGGTCGTCATCGCGATCCCCTCGGGGATCACCGAGGTCGAGAAGCGCGCGGTCATCGACTCCGCCGAGCATGCCGGGGCGCGCAGCGTCATTCTGATCGAGGAGCCCAAGGCCGCCGCGATCGGTGTGGGGCTTCCCGTGCAGGAGCCGGGCGGTAACATGATCATCGATATCGGGGGCGGGACGACCGAGCTCGCCGTCATTTCCCTCGGCGGGATCGTGTATGCCAAATCGATCCGGGTCGCGGGTGATGAGATGGACACCGCGATCATGGAGTATCTCCGAAAGACCTATAACCTCATGATCGGGGAGCGGACTTCCGAAGAGATCAAGATGCGCATCGGCTCCGCCTATCCCCTGGAGGAAGAGCTCACCATGGACGTCCGCGGGCGCGACCTGATCGCGGGGCTTCCCAAGACGATCGCGATCACATCCGTCGAGATCCGCGAGGCCTTGGCCGATACGGTCCAGGCGATCGTGGACGCGGCGAAGTCGACCCTCGAGCATACGCCGCCCGAACTCGCCGCGGACCTGATCGACCGCGGGATCGTGATGGCGGGGGGCGGTTCCCTTTTGCGGGGGATCGACAAAAGGATCGCCGAGGAGACGGGATTGCCCGTCATTGTTGCGGAGGATTCCAATACCGCGGTCGTGCGGGGGACCGGTGAGACCCTCAACATGCCGGCCCTGATGAAGCGGCGGCTCATGGCCCGCGCGAGGCTGGATTTTTAAGAAAGGTCGCAACGTCACAAGGTCACAGGTCACAGCTCTCCTGGTTCTTGGGTTTTTTGTGACGTTGTGGCATGTGACCTTGTGACCTTTCTCATTTTATGCGCACTCCCTTTCCCAAACAGCTTCTTTATGTTCTGATCGTCCTTGTTCCCTTCGGGCTTCTTTTTTTCAATTCTCCTTTCTGGCACAACGTGAAGACATCGGCCATGTCCATCGGGGCTGTCTCGGTCTCGATCGTGGCCGGGCCTGTGGGAGAGGTCCGCAAGCTTTTGACCTATCGTCGGACGTGGCGGGAATACCGGGTCCTCAAGGTCGAGGTCGACCGATTGAGGTCCCAGCTTTCGACATCCGAGGAAGCGGCGCAGGAGAACCGCCGTTATTCCAGGCTGCTGAATTTCAAGAACACCTCTGTCTTTTCCTCTGTGGCCGCACGGGTGGTTGCGAGGGACCCCTCCAACTGGAACGCATCGGTCATGATCGACCGGGGGGAGAAGGACGGGATCTCGCCGGGAATGGCGGTCGTGAACGCGGCCGGGGTCATCGGCCGTGTGGCCGAGGTCGGTCCTCACGCCTCCAAGGTGATCCTGATCTCGGATCCGGGATTCCGGG
>JAAYZZ010000014.1 GCA_012514595.1 Elusimicrobiota bacterium | reverse complement strand
GCCGTTCTCGTTCTTCACCCATCTCATCGGGACTGTTTCATCCGCCCAGGAGCCGCTCCGGTTGGAATGAAGGACCACGCGGCGACGGGCCCCCGGATCCGCGCGGTAGGCCACAGCCCGGAGCGTCACATCCCCGCGGCCCGCGATCTCGGTGCGGACATTCTCCAGGTACCCGCCCTTGTTGATGGAAGATTCCCTGAAGCGCTCCTCTGCGATCCGGGCCTTGAGGTGGGCAACCGTTAGGCTCTCGCCGCTGATCCGCGACGCCGCTTCGACCGCCTCGTGCAGAAGGGTCGGCAGGAACTCCGGATGGGTCTCGTCAGAAATATCTCCGGAAACATACAAGGCAAGATGCTCTTCATCGAGGACGCCGTCCTCAAAGACATTGAGGCCGAAGACATCCAGGAACACGTTGTGAACACCGTCGGAAAGATCCTCGACCGGAGGCGCCGGGACGCGATTGGCGGCGAAGAGTCGCTCAAGAAGCGCGGCCGCGGCCCCTTCATCCTGACGCCGAAGCTCAACTGCCGTTCGGGCGACCAGGGCCCCGCTCGCCCGCGCAAAGACAAGCCCCTGTCTTTGCATCTGGACGAGCGCGGCCTGGACCTGTTCCTCCGTGGGCCGATCCTGACCGGGACGAACACGGGCGGAGGGCCTCGCGGGGCGGTTCACTTCTTTCCGTCGATCCTTACGACGGCCGGAAAGGAGAATCAATCCCCCCAGAACAGGAATGCTCCCCTGCACAGGAATGGCAGGGACCGGAGCCGGTGAGGGCTCTCGGGTGCCCTGCGCTTCCTGGGGCGTGATGGAGACGGAGGGGGTCTCCGACCACGCCTTTTTCATGATCTTCCAGACCTTCTTGGGCTGGCCGCTCTGATGTCTCCAGCCCCAATGAGCCCCCTCGGTCCCCTCGGCCCTGGTCTTCGCCGCGTTGTCTTCCAGCGACATGAACGTGACGCCCAAGCCCATGCGCCGGGCGGCCTCCCAATCCTGCAGGGTCAGCGCGGCCTGCGCCTCCTCCCCGTGGAGGGAGCTGGCCCCGGCCTCGGCGAGATAGAACGGCTTGCGGATCCCTGCCTGACGGAAGGCGTTGACCATGTCGTCGGCCAGAACCTCGTTATGGCAGTAATAGTTCACGCCCACGATATCCACATCGGTCCTGAGCGCCCGGGCGAAATGTTCCGGACGATATCCCAGCGTGGTCGCCACCTTCATCCCGGGGATGGCCGCGTGGATCTTGCGGGCATGCGCATCGATCAACGCGAAAAGTTCGTCCATCGCCGGCCCCACGGACTTCTTGACCCAGCGGGGATAATTATTATCGAAGTTCGGCTCGTTCAAGAGATCGGCCACGACCTCGGCTTCTCCGTTGAGAGCGCTGCGAAGATCCTTCAAATAATCGAGGTAGTTGTTCTGGGTGAGAGAGATCCGGGTGTTCACATCCGGGACAGGCAGACCCCAGAAGCGCGTGAGGTTCTCCTCGCCATAAGCCTCTTGGTTCAGCGGGATCCCGACGATGAACATCCGGATCCCCGCCTCCTCGGCCATCCGCTGCGCCAGGGCCGGCGGGATCGGATAATAGGTGCGGACCGTGTCCGCGCCCAGATCGCTGAGAGCGGACACGTCGGTCTTGTCAAATGTCTGGGCGTCGATCGTGACCCCGCGGACCGGGCGGCCGCTCACCGTGAGCGTCGTGGCCGGACGCACGACCGGGGCCGCAGGCTGGACCGGAGCGCGGATCGTATTTGTCGTCGCAAGGGTGACAGATGTGTTGGTCGAAATGACAGGGGCCGCGGCCGCAGGAGTGACCGTCACGTTCGTGGCCACCACCTGGGAAGCCACCGGAGCCCGTGCCGGAACAGAGGTCTTTTGCGGGAAGCGGGTCGTCGCGAACCAGATCCCTGGGACGAGGAGCGCTGTCACAAGCGCGATCCCCAGGGCCTTCCTGACCCTCGACGGCGGCGCCGGACGGCTGGGCTCGGAGGCGGTTTGAGAAGGCGTCGAAGGCGCCTCTGCCCCGGCTGATGGCGAAGGAACATTCTTGCGAAGGATGGACTTAAGAGAAGCGATCTTTCGTCCAATACCCCACAACAGATCCGGAATGAACCGGTCGATCGTCAGATAAACGATCGAGAAAGTCGGAGACACAACGCCAAGAACGAAGAAGTTCGAAAGATTATAGGCCAGTGACCACAGCCCCCTGACAGGATAAAGGATCCAGTGAAGCGGATTGCGCGACAATGTCTTGCTCAGAAGCGCTCCCAGATCATGCGAGTAATCCGCGATCTCTCCGCCCAGAGAATGGAAGAAATCCATCCGGCGATAAGAGAACTCATAGATCAAGGTATCGATCAGGGACACCACAAGGTCCATCCCGATAACATACCATGCGACGCGATGGAGCGTCCTGGTGAGCCAGCCCGGACGCGTCTTGATCGTATTGGGAAGATATTCGGCCTGGGCCAGGAACCAGGACATGGCCTCGAACTCGTCATAGGAGATCTGGGCCCGAACATTCTTATCCGCAAGGGCCTTGGTCAGACGATCTTCAATGCCCTCCGCCCTGTTCCCTATGCTTTCCGCCTGGGCAGAACTCAGCGCGCCATCTTGGACCAAGAGAGCAACCTGCGCTTTAACATCCTTAACTCGCCCAAGGAAGGTCTTCAGATGCCCCTCGGGAGCCAGGGCCTCGGGGTGCAGCGGTTCATTCCGGACCCTCTTCTGCAATGCCTCTGTCATGGCCTTTTCCGCAGCGAGGATCTCCTCTTCGCTCTTGCCCGCCGACGTCAGAGCTTCGCGGATCGAGCTGACGATCGCCTCCTCGGCCACGATGGAGACCGTTCCCAGAAGCCGACGATAATGAGAAACGTATTGGGCGAACACGGGAAATTTATACACGCCAGCGACATTGTTCGTTGCTGAAGACAGAAGGGATCCCTTCTTGATGACTCCAGCCAAAACTTTAGCATCCTTCCCAAAAACCAGATCAAATGTTGTCAACTTGCCCAGATCCGCTTTGAAAAGGACCCGTTCAGCGGGGAGTTCAGCGGAAACGAGCCAACCATTGTGTCCCATCCTAGAGACAACGGTCTCCCAATTCAGACCAGCCTTCTCGACATCTATCTTGTGAATAGGCGTAATACCAAGATGCTGAAGCGCCCACGCAAAAAGCGTGATCTCTTCATAGGACGTCCGCCGGCCAAAAATATTGAAGCCCATCATCATCCGGACGTTCAAGAAGTTGATCTGGTCGAGGATCCCCACATATCCCGCCCAGAGAGAATCGGTGATGTTCGTGACCCGGTCCTTCGCATTCCGCACAGGGTTGAGCATGAACATGCCCATCCAGGCCGAGACCGGCATCAACAAAGGAAGGATCCAGTATCCAAAGAGGGTCGGATTGAATCCGGCCGCGATGAGAATGATGGCCGTCCACCAGGCCCCCTGACGATGAATATAATCGTAGCGCAGATAGAGATCCCGCTTATCCAGATCCCTCATCTTGGTCGCCCCCTTACCGGCGGACGCGATAAAGGCCGCGAGTTTCTGGGACCCCATGATCCCCACGGCCTCTTCGTACATATAGATGAGGGGAACAAAGTACCAGTAAAGCCTGGTCGAGAGCTCTTTCAGGAACTTGAGCGTTCCCCGGATCCACCCGAGATGCTCATCGAGCGCGAACTGGAACACGTTCCCATAACTGATGGCCTGAGACATGAGGGATCCACCGACCCACATGAGCGCGCTCAGTCCGGCGAACAGATTGTTCCCGAGGATCAGGAAGAAGACCGTCAGCCATTTTCCATAACGCGGCAGCTGCGGTTCCTTGTTATAGAATCCAAAGCCGTCCCACCAGAAGTTGTCGATCTTATAGGCCCAATCGACCTTGTTGGTCGCCAGGACCTTCTCGCTCACAACACCCAGGACGGATTCCGGCATGTCGCTCGCCCACTTATAGGCCGGTGTCTTGTGGTCCGCCGCCTGGTACATCCAGTTCTTTCCCCGACGGAAATACGCGAACCGGGTCGGCTGATAGCCGAACGTGGCAAAGAGAAGCGCTGTGAGCGAATCTTCGGCGACATAGTCATCACCCGCGAGCCCCTCGGACCAGCGCATGGCCTGCATACGCACCACAAAACGGCCGTAGGCGCTCACGCCGCCCATCTGCATCTTCCCTTCCTGTGAATGGAACGTGAAGGCATTCTCACCCGTCGGAACGATATTTCCGACCACCCCGATCCCCTTCGCCAGATAGAACTCGCTCACGCTCACGCCCGACCCCAGACGGGTGTTATAAACAAACTCACTGAACACCTCGGGGGCTGACCAGATATCTTCCGTTCTCGCATGATGATCCGCATCAATGAGATCAACCGCGATCGCGCCTGTGTACGGCAGGCTTGCGGTCAGGGAGTTCCACTTGAAATTATGCGTCTGCTCATTGAACACATGATACAGATCCGCCCGGTTCCATGTGGCGTTGAGACCGTCGACGATCATGGCCCGGACCATAGGAACAATGCCTTTGACGTTCGTGCCGTACGTCGCCTTGTTCAAAAGGGCTACCGGATTTCCGCTTACAAGGAACTCGACATAATCAGGATCCTTCGGGTCCGTCTTTTCTCTCTTGATCAAACCAAAATCCTCAAGACGTTTGGCCGCCACGGCATCGTAAAACTCCTTCAACACAGGTTTTGTCGCGGGATCCTTCGGATCATATCGGGAGGCAATGGCCTTCAGCTCCTCCAGTTTAACGACCATCTTCCGTCCGAAATTATCCGCATACTTCTCGAGCTGCTCGGGCGTGATCTCTCCGCGATGAAGTGCTGCCCGGACCAGCGGGAGATAATAGTAGAGATACTCTCTCAAGGTCACGATCTGGGCATTCCCCGGAACCTGGGCAATGAATTTGTCCTCATCCGCCATCGCAGGGAATGCGTATTCCATGTACATGGAGCTTTGGGTATGCTTCACCATCACATTGCGGGTGAACGCCTCCACGGCCAGGGCCAACTCTGCAGCGCTGTACTCCGGATGGATCCTCGCAAGGGTATAGGCATATCTGCGCTTGATCTTCAGAGCGGAGTTGCTGTTGTTCCAGAGGCTGGCCAGCTGGGTCGTGGCCCAGGGAATGATATAGGACATGAACGCCTTATGTCGCTCGGGCGTATCGAACCGAAGCTCCTTATGCTGCTCTTTAATCAGAGAAAGCATCGCGATCTTCTCGGCAGGAGAAAGGGACCACGTCTCCCCCGCGACCATGATGCCGGTCTCCAGGCGCGCCACAAGCCCCAGCCACATCTCGGTCTTGTCCGCAGCCAACTGTCCCAGCCGGGTCGAGATCTCGGCCGGATTCTTGCTCGGGTCATTTAGATCTTTTTCATCGTAATAGACCGCCTCCGAGTACCCCTGCATGGAGATCGCATAAGAAAGAAGGTCCCTGTCAACCCTGGGCGGAGTGGGCCGGTCCTTGCGAAGCTGGTCATTGGCCCAACGGATGATCCGGTGGATCCGCTCGGCAGACCAGCGGGCATCCCCGGCATCCAGAAGCTGGCGCAGCACGAGCATCCTCCCCAGGCGCGAAAGAACCGTGGGCTCTCCTCGGGCCGCTCGACGATAGTCCTCCAGAACAGCATGCCAGCGGTCGATGTCCCCATCAGAAACGATCAGGTTCTGCGCATCATCCGGATTGCTGAGATCCTCAAAGACAGAGGCCACAAATTCATCAGCACGCTCCTCCCCCATTGTCAGACGACGACCGGGCCTGTCATAGTATCCGGGCACACGACTGGAGAAGATCCGGTCCAGGGCCGCGGGCAGCTGAGAAGAAACGACCACGTCATAAATGTGCTGCCTCAGATAATGAAGGATGGTCAGAACGCCCTTCCAGACAAAATGCACGGCATAGAACGTGAACTTGAGCGTCTCGAACACCAGGGCCCAAAGGATCCAGAAATTAAGGGTCCGAACCCAGGCAGGGATCAGGAACATATGCGTCGGAGGCAGAAGCGTCATGAGCGCGATCCCGGCCAGAAGCGTCAGGCTCTGAAGGATCAGCTGCGTCTTGTGTCTCCGGACCGTCTTTTTGATATCCGCCTTCTTGATCGATCCGTTGCGAAGGGCTGTCCCGACGATCATGAGCGCCAGATAAGCGATCGCGATCCCTCCCAGAACCCAGGGATTCGCGATGCTCACAAAGAACGGAATTCCAATAAAGGGGATCTGCGAAAGGGCATTTCCGATAATGACATATCCAAGCCCTCCGACCCCGATAAAGACGATCGCAGTGTTGACCTTGCGCTTGAACTCGTCGAAATGCATCTTCACATCGGCGGCACTTCCAAAATTCCCGCGGCGCAGACGGTGGCTGAAGAGAAGACGCCACAGCCCCATCCAGTACATATCATGATGTCCGAGGCGGACGCTCGACCGGGCATGCCCCAAAGAACGCTTGGTGAACATGAGGAAGGCCCTGGCGCGGCGATAGAACTCCGCCTTCTCGGCATCGCTGCCGCAAGCCTTTCCGTTCAGGATCTCCCGCAGATAATCTTCAAGACCGCTACGCAACGACTCAAAAGGCCTGGCTGCAGGATCTTCGATCTTCAGCTGTCCATCTGCCTGATTGTTATCCTGCTTGAGAATGTAGCGGAACATCTCATTCCACTCTTCCCACAGCAGGGACCACTCATGGTCCCGATAAGTATCGCCATAACGGTCCTTCACCTTTTCCTGTTTGCCCTTGGAAGGACCACCCGGGGCGCCCATATGAGCATGCAGTATCCCCTTGAAATTCGCCACAACCTTATAGAAATGCCGCATCTTCTCCACAGCCTTGCGGGCATGTGCCGGGTCCGTCCGCCAATTCCTCGTATCTTCCGCGGTATTGAACTCACGCGCCTCCCATTCCTCGAACCGCCCGTTGCCGTTCAAGGCGACCTGGACCTGCTGAATGACCTGCATCAGGACAAATTGATCAAGCGACACGAGGCGCGTCCGGATCCGGGCCTCCAAAGGAGCGTCCTTCTCAAGGGCATCATTCGTGGCCAGATAGATCCCGCTAACGGACATCTCGACAGGAAGCAAAAGTTCTTCCCAGAAGGCCGCATGCTCGATGCTCTCCATGATCCCCTGCAAAAGACCCGCATACTCGCCCTTGAAGCGAAGCCCCTGATCTGCCTCACCCTCTTCCAAAGGTGCTACGGCAAAGCCGAAGTTCCTGAGGATGCGGATCACATCGGCCTGAACAAGATCCCGAACATCCGAACGGAAAGTCGTATCCGGATTGTAGTGGGCCAGACGAATGACCCGGGCGATAAACCGTCCTCTGAACACATCCGCGGACAGCCCACGGCGAACCGTGTTGAGCGAAAGCAGGATCTCCTTAAGCCCGTTCAATGTGACATGGGGATGCCGGACAACCACTCCACGGACAAAGGCCGCAACGCTCTGAGTCACCCCTTTGTCGTTATCCTCATAACCAAAAAGGTTCAGAAGGGTCGTGAGGTCCTGCGCGTTACGGATATCGCTCTCCTTCACAGGTATCTCCCCGCGCTGGATCCCCAGCGAGCGGACCAGTCTTGTCATGGCCCCGTGCTGACGCAGCCGCTCCTTCTGCCTCTGCGCCCAGGTCAGACCCGCGATCGTCCTATCGAGAACATGGAAATTTTCCCCATCCGCCGTCTGCCGAACCATGCGATCATGAACGTCATCACCATCCACAAAAGCGCCGTCCCGATTGCGCATCCCCAAAAGCTCGATGGCCTCATCCTTCGTAAAGCCCCATCCAAGGATCTGCTCGATCGTGACCATGTTGAAATTCTCGTGGGCCATCAAGAGGTACCAGGCCTCCCAGAAGAACTCCTTAAGCAAATATGTCGGGACCGCGAAAGCAAGAATGAACAGGTCTTTCAACGCGGTCTTCAGATCACGCCAGACAAGCGCCGCGATCATGAGCGGCCGGGCATGAAGAACAGATCGAACTTTCACGCGGATCCCATCGATCGCTTTCTTAAGAGAGCTTCCGGAATACTTGTTGCCGACCTTCCGAACCGCCGCAACAGAACCCATGACAACAAAGCCGACCGTCTTTCCGATCAGCCTGCGCAGACGCCCGATACCCAGGACCGCCAGAATGGCCAATGTCCCCGCAATGTTCCTCCAGTCAAACGCGCCGCCGGACATCTTCAAGAGGTCCAATGACGAATCAATCTCGGATGAGAGGCCGGAGATCTTCCGATTCTTCAACATCCCGTCCATCACTCTTTCCGCCTCGGTCCTGT
This sequence comes from Elusimicrobiota bacterium, assembly GCA_012514595.1. Lineage (GTDB taxonomy): Bacteria > Omnitrophota > Gorgyraeia > Zapsychrales > Fredricksoniimonadaceae > JAAYZZ01. The sequence continues at coordinate 10,255 of JAAYZZ010000014.1, read as the reverse complement.
AGCCCAAAGCAGCCCGGAGCGTTCTACCGAAAATGCTCCGGCCCAAATGATCGTCTGCGGATTTTACGGAAACGAACGGCACCAGCTGCCGGCCCCATCCTCCCCTTTCGAAGCGCACCACGCCATCCTTGACCAGCGCCAGGGATGCCGGCTTCTGGCCTTCCCGGAGGGAACCGTTCTCGTCGAGGTCTGGGCTGATAAACCGTTCCAGGAGAGCATAATCACGATAGAAGGTCTTGCGGAAGACGCTGTAAGCAGTCCCCTCCTTCCGGGAAAGGTCCCTATCCGTCTCTGGCAAAGAATTGCGATCAAATGTCAGCATCAGGTCCTTCGGACCATTCTGTCCGCTATCGGCAAAGCGGGAACGCAACAACTGCCCGTCCACCAAAAAGGTCTGCTGGCGCAGTCCGGGGAATTTCTTGCTCTCAACATCATATTTCACGCCAACATAGTCGGCACCATTCACAACTTCACGAATGAACTCCGGCCGTGAAAGGTGCGTGATGATCTCGTACGCCCCGGTGACCGGACGCGCCGCAAAGATCGCCGCCGGATTGTTCTCGGGATGATCCCCCAGAGAGGCCGAATACATGAATTCATCGCTCCCGGAAGAGACTCGATAGTCGAAGGCAGAATTGTAATCCAGAACGGTCGCCCACAGAGGCCGGCCGGCCGGATATCCCGCCCTATCCACATTCTTGTGCCCGGAAAGAATGGCCACAAGCCGTCCCTCGTTGTCCTTGATCTCCACGACACCCTCGAGGCGATGTCTGAAGGTGATCGTCCTGCCCTGGGTGAAGAACTCCTGCAGGGCCTTCTGGTTCGCGATCGGGTCCCCGGTGAGCTCAAGACCCTGCGCGATCGCCCCGAACCCGCGCTGAGTCTTGTAGATCAGGTACCCGTCCTTGAAATGGGTGTTGTTCGCAAACGCGATGATCTCTTCCGAACCGTTCGCCAGGACGCGCGTGCGCACCGTCTTGGTGGCGATGTCGTACCGGCCGTACTGACCGACGCCGAAGAGGTAGATGCTGTAGACCCTCTCCTCGGGAACGAAGCGGCCCTCGGCATCGTAATGGCCGATGGTCTCGATGAGCATCCGTCCAGGCACATCGCGGATCGCGACATACTGATCGCGAAGCTCGCGGACCTTGCCCTGCCTATCCACACTGCGGTAGATCCGGGCGCCTTCATAGCTCAAGGTCCCGCGGTCGAAGATGTTGGTCGCAAGGTTGATATCGTTAAAGTCCGTGATCCGCCGGCCCTGTCTGTTGAGCAGATAGCTGACATCGATGACCCGGCCCCGCCTGTCGGTCATTCGCGTCTCATGGGCGACGCCCACGATCTCGGAGATGCCCTGATACTTATGCTGTGTGGTGGAGAACCGTGTCGCATCGAAAAGAACGCGCCCGTAGAAATCCTTGGTCTCGGTATGGCTCTTGCCGAGGACGGGGTTCTCGAGATGCACCTTCAGCCGGACCGCGTCCGCGAGCGCGACGGTATTGACCGCATTCGTCATCCGGGCCTGCCAGTAGGCATCATAGCTCGACATATCGTCCATGGCCATGCGGGATGTGGTGAAGAGCTCGCGGCCGCCGTTCTGGATCTCGGTCCGGCCGGAGGTGGAAAGAAGCGGCCGAGAGGCATCAAATCCTTCCGAGACCATGTGGCGGCGGATGCCGTGACCGCCCAGCGGACCGAGGGTCTGGGACTTGCCAAGGAATCTCTCGCCCAGGAATGTGACGCTGTGCTTTTCGATCTCGTTCTCATCGGGGATCTGGGCTCCCACCCGAAGGGTTCCATCCACAACAGCCACCTGGATACGCCGGTCGGAATAAACCTCGCCGCTCAAAGCATCCCGCATCTCGACGTCAAATTCCCGTCCTTGTCCGGTCCGGGTGGCCACCTGCCACTCGATGTTCTGGCGGGTCTTCAGATCATAGAGGGACTGGGTCCCGACGGGGCCATTGCTCCATCCGTGCAGCATCACCCCGGGGACCTTGGTGGCCCCGAAATATCCGATCGCGTTCCCCTTGGCGTCGAGCTGGATGATCTGGGCGGCCTGTTCCCTTAAGGTCCTGGCCACATCTTTCTGCGACGCGGTCTGATGGCTCATGTACTGGCTTGATCCATCGCGCCACTCCACAAAGAAGTTCTCATTACGGAACGCCTCGATCGTCCTGAAGTTCCCGTCTGCCGCATTCAGGATAAGGGTGTCGATCGGCTTGTGGAAAATAACGGTCTCCATCACAGGGCGGAGCGGCACAGGAACCGGGCGCCCATCCTCATCCTTCACGGTCGGATCGACGATCTTTTTATAAGATTCCCCCTCGACCCAGTACACGCGCTGTTCATCCGCATCCATCTGTTTGTTGTCATTCTTGTCGTGATAGTACCCGTATGGATTCTTTCGAAGGTGGGTCGACCGAACGCGGTTCTGTGCCTCAAGAGCCACCAGATCGCTTTCGTCCCAGACGCCGACCGCCGCCTGATCGGAGTCCGCATCTCCTTTGGCCACGATCACGGGGTGCAATGTCTTGTCAGGCATCTGGTACCGGACCTCCTGACCGCCGGCGCGCAGGGCCGAAAGCTCGGCCTCCAGTTTCTTCTCCTGCCACGCGAGCCCCTTGTCCATAAACTCCACAACGGCCTCGCCCTCGACATCCACGCTCTCTCCCCGGCCCAGGTCATAGGTCCCTGTGGGGATCGTCATCTTTTTGGTCGCGAGATCGACCCGAAGCGCCCCGACCACCCCGCGGAAGGCCTCCGCGCTCCAGACCCCGCGGTTCAAACGGCCCTCGATGATGAGCCGCGCATAGGAATTCATGATGTCCCGCTCGCGCTCGATCTGCGCCGGGCTGGTCAGGACCAGACGTCCTTCGCTGTCCGCGGGCCGCGTCGCGTGATAGGCCTTTTCGATCGCCTCGGGATCCCCCACGAGACGAATGTCGCGCACGGTCGGATGGTCTTCGCCCGTAAGGTAGGGGATCACCCATCCCGCGTTCGGGACCGTCGAGAGGGCCGTCGGACGGCCCTGGGGAAGGACGAGGTCCTTGCGGGCCTTGCGGCCCCGCAGGAAGTCCAGGGCATCCCATGTCGCGACCGCCGACGGATCGCCGCTGGCCGAGATCCCCGCATTGAGGTCCACCCCGCCCACCTTTGTCGTGCCGCTCACGATCGGCCCGTGGAACTTGCGGCCATAGCGCTCGCCCATGCCGTAACCCACAGCCACCTGGAACCTCTCGCCGCGCAAAATGTCATAGGTCAGCCCATACCTGTTGGAGCGGGTGTTGCGGTATGTCCCGAAAAGATTGAAACGGCCGGCCTTGATCACGGCCCTGGCATCCCGCTGGAGGAACCCGTACTCCATGTTCGCACGCACCGGCATCTTGAGGAACTTCTCGAACGTCCCGTCCAGATCGACCCGGCCGCCGAGGAAGAGGTCCTCGCCGATATCGGAGGTCTTGACCCCGCCGTAGACCGCGGTCTTCTCGGAGAAGCGATGCTCCAGACTGAGACGCGCGAAGCGCACCGACTCGCGCGTGCGAAGCGTCGTGTCCACATGCCCCTCGGAGACCCCGCCCCACTCGTCTTCCTCATACACATGGACGCGAACATCGCGCTCGCTGCGGCTCCTGGCCGCGCCGATCTCGAGGATCACGCTGTCCGTCGGAAGAATGTCGTAGCGGGCCATCCCGTTTAGACCGTGAATGACCGTATCGTCCCCGCCGTCCTCGACCGCCACGAAGGCCCGTCCGCCCACGTACAATTTCCCGTTCTGATATCCGACCTCATCCGCCAAAAGATAATACTGGCGGTTCTCGTCATACCCGGCATCCTCGTCGCCGAGCGGATCGGTCTGCACGAACTGATAGCTCCTCATGACCCCGGCGACCGCCTTGTTCAGGTAGGCCTGTTCCGCGTCCCCGCCGATGGTCTTGATGTCCACCAGGACGAACCGGCCCTGAGGCCCGCCGTCATAGACCGGCGCCTCTGCCCCCGTCGTCACCCCGCCCACCACATGTTCGTCATCGACAAGGTTGCCCCAGCCGTAGACCTGGCTGGCGCTGTCGCCGGACATCTCGGCCCAGCTGAAGATGCCTTCCGCAGGGGCCGCAATGTTCTTCATCTCGATCACCTGATCGTCGATGATGACCACAGGACGCAGGAGCGAACGGCGGGCAAAACCATCGGCCAGACCCGCCGCCATTCCGTCGCGCTCCTGCGGCAACATGTCAAGATCATCCGACAGGGCGCCCTGGACCTTTTCATATGTCCCCCGCACCATCTGGTTGTAACGGGCGGCCTCCCGGTTATACTCCCGGGCCTTCTCAAGGATCCTGGTATTGAGTGTCTGGATCTCGGCCTCGGCCTTTTTGGCCTGGCGATGGAACGTAAGGAGCGCGTCACCGGCCCGCAGCGCCTCGGTCTGCCCCTCGGCCATTTCCCGCAGGACGGAATTCTCGCGGCTCATGGCCCGGATCCGGTCCAGCGCCTCCCGGCGGGCCTTCGCGTCATAAGCGAACCGCGCGGCATCCTGGGGCACCCCCTCCGGATGATACTCATCGAACACATATCCCTTCTCGATCAGACCCGGCAGGCTCACCGCAGTCCCCTGCTGGAGATCGGTCGTCTGGGCCCCCAGATCTTCGAGCATCTTGGTGGTCTGCCGGGTCAGGCCCGCGCCCAGTCCCGCCTCGGCGCGGACATCCCCCTCGGTCGCGACCGCGCCGCGCAGATCGCGCGCGATCTCGTAATCTTTCCGCGCCTGCTCGGCCGCGATCCGAAGCTCTCTCAGATCCCGGCGGAGACCCGCGACCTCGCGGCCCTGCCCGTCGATCCGCGAGAACACCGCCCGCAGGTCCCGGGAAGAAGCCGGAACGGACGCGGAGGCCTTGACCGAGAGGGCCGTCTCTTCGAAGTCCGGCCGGACATCATCCGTGGTCCTGTAGACCGTGGGCCGGCCGCTCTTGTCGAGCACGATGTAGGAGACCGTCGGGTCGCCAAGGGTCCTCATGGTCTGTCCGGCATTCGCCCCGTATTCGATGACCGCGACCTGCCGCTCTTCCTCGTTCAGCCCCAGGCCCGAAAGGATCACATCCCCCTTCTTCAAGGTCTGCCCCAGGGCGAGAGGATTCGGCCCGTTCTTGAGCGTGACCTCGACCGACAGCCTCTTCCCTAATGTCGCGGTCATCCGCTCCAGGAGCTCCCCGTCGTTCATGAACCAGGCGGCCCCTTGAGGAGTGATCGCGCGTGCGACCGGGACCCCGGCCGGCCGCGGGATGAAGATGCTGATCGTGCCGTTTTGATAGGTCCCCGGCAGCTTCATTCCCGCCGGAAGCGCGACCATGGCCTGACCATTACGAAGGACATCGATCGCCTGGACATCGCTCGGCGTCCCGTCGGCCCGGAAGGCCGTGTTGGTCGGAACGACCGCGGTCTCGGCGAGGGCCTTTGTGACCGGCCGCACCGAATGAAGATCGTAAATATTCCTCGGGTCCTCGACCGTCGCGCGACGGGAGAGGAAGAAGTCGGCCGTCACCCCGGCCTGCCGCGGGGTCATCCTCTGGTTGAAGAAGATCCCGCGCACGACCTCCTCCTGGCTTAGGACCGCGATCGGATACATGGGCTGCGGCTTCTCTTTCCCGTCGATGCTCGGCCAGTACATGACCTGCCCGTTGACCCGGACCGGCTGGGTCATGTCGACAAGGACATCGCGCAGGACCCAGGCATTGTTCTCAAAGACCCGGATGGTCTGATAGCCCAACAGCGGCATCTGGCGGCCCTGAATGAAGCGGTTGACAAGGCTCCCGTCCACGGGACTGAACGAACCGCCCGACACCTTGATCCCGTTGATCTCACCGTCAAGGATCGCGTTCACCGTGACGGCGTTCTCGGCGAGACGATACCGGTTCGGCATCCGGTAGAAGGCCCCCTTCTCCATCCAGAGCGGGTGCCGGCCGGACTTCAGGGATTCCTGCAGCCGGGGATCGACCGTCAATTTCCCGTCGGAAGAGACGCTGGCGTGGAACCGCACGGCTCGGAAGATCTCATGGACCCCCTCGCGTCCCTGGGTCGCGATCGCACGAGCCCGGTCCACGCGATAGGCAAAGGCATACTGCTGCGCCGGGACCTTCGTCCCCGGCAGCATCTCGTGGTCCGCGCCGCGGCGGATGAAGTAGTCAATGTTCTGATCCTTTTCACTCCAGGCCCTGGCGGCAAAAAGTTTTTCAAGCTCCCCGAGAACGTAGGTCGGGTTCTTCTGCCAGAACGCGATCCTCTCCTCGCTCGAGAGCGCCTTCAGGAGCGGGATCTTCTCAAGCAGCTCATTGAGGGCGTCAAAGGTCAGGTCGATCACCGTGATCCCGCGCAGGGCCAGACGGTCGCGGCCCGATTCCTCACCCTTGTCGAGGCGCGCGCTCGTTGTGACGTCGTCGACCTCCACCAGAACGGTCCACCATCCGCGGTTCGGTGCCATGTAGGCCCCATAATAATCATCCCCCGCTCTGTTCGCTCTCCAACTGTCGATCGCCTTGATCCCCTCGTTCACCAGGAAAGGATAGTAATACCAGTTCATCGCCTTCTCGGCGCTGTAAAGGTTGTAGGCAATGGGCGCCAGATTCATGAGCGGCTGCTCGGGAACGCTCAGGCCCACACCCCCCATGATCGTTCCGCCGCCGAAGGACCACATATTAAGAGGCATCGCCCCCTGCAGGCCCACCCCGAAGAACAGGCTCGTCCGCTTGGGATCCTTGAGACGGCTGGACTCTTCCATATCACGATAGGCCTCGCGCACCGCATCCGGGTCGGTCACGGCGGCCTTGGCCTCTCCGTCGATCCATCCCATCACATCCCGACGGACATCCGCCGCCATCTGGCCCTGATCCGCCAACGCGGTCCTGGCGCGAAGATCCGCCTCCTGCTCGCGGGCATCGCGGATCTTGTCCTGCAATTCCTCTCTGGCCTCCCGGGCCTTGACCAGGGCCGCCTCGCGCTCCGCGACCGGACCTCTCGACGAGGATACTTCCTCCTCGGTCTCGCCCTCCTGGCCTTCCGGCGCGACGGGATCAGGACCCGCCCCCAGGACCAGCGGGACAAAGGCATCGGAACCCGTGGCATGGACCAGGGCCGCCGGGCTCTTGAGATCAAGCGCCGTCTTGGTCTGGCCAAAGAGATCCCGGAACATCGCCTCATCACCCTCACTGTCTTTATCCGCGAACAGGACCGGACGACCCGCCGCCCTGCGCATCGCCTCCACGACCGCCTCCCCGTCGTCCCCGAACATCCCGCGCAGACCCGCGACATCCAGGGTCTCGGCCTTCCGGGGCGTGATCACCGCAAAGTGCCCGTCGGTCTTCTCGAGGCCGATGGCCATCCCCTTCCAGCCGCCCTTCATCTGATAGGCCTGCGGGACCGCGAGCACATGATAGCCGGATGCCTCCAGCGTCCGGGTCTGGGCCTCGACACGCAGCGCCGGGGCCGCCATCCGGGGCGCGGCAGGATTGACCAGAACGATCGGGGCGGGAGCCACATTCGGGACTGCAGCCTCGGCGACCGAAGCGCCAGCGCCAAGCAGCAATCCGGCGCCCGCGATCAGCGACATCAGGACCATGCGTCCGCCAAAACGGGACGGACGCGTGCCGCGAGACGAACGGAAGGAAGCCATCTTCTTCAGAAGAATCAGAAGTCCGAGAAGCCCTGTCCCCACGGCCGCAAACCCGCCCAGGACCTTGAGGACCCCGTGAACCTTCAGGGACACGGGGCTGTTGATCGGCGTATCGAACGTGGGGACAACGCTGATGACCGTCACCGGGGATCCCAGACGCGTGGACCGCTCGATCTCGCGGCCCTGGGCATCCCGCACCACAAAGAACCCGCGACGCCCGCCGTCCACGGTCATCACATCCTCATATCCCTGGGCCTGGAAGAACCTGGCCATCTCGGCGAGCGGGGTCCCGTTGCGGCCGAACAGGGAGCCCTGGGTGTAAACCAGGCTCCAGGTCCCGTTCTTGTGACGGGCGATAAAGTTGCGCGCCCCGCTGTTCTTTTTGTGCTTGTCGGGCGTGATCGCGAAGTTCCCCTGGTTCAAGACGAGAGGGCCGGCCTGGATCGCATCCGTGACCGCCGGATTCCCGTCGACTGCGGATGCCACAGCGCTCGAGGCCGGCACAATACCGCTCATCGACGTTCCGCTGTAGAGGATCGCGCCGGCCTGGCCGTTGAACGCCCGGCCGTTGGCATCGTCGTTGGCCTTATTGTACCGACGGACCGTCGTGCCGTTGACCTTCACCAGCGCCACCGGCTTGCGGTCCCCGTCAAAATATCCGCCATTGATCACCGCCACCGCCCGCGGATCCGCCTGCGTACCGACCTTGAACGTGTAGTTGGAACCAAATGTGAAGACCCGGGCATCATACTTCCCGACCTGGACCGTCTGAAGCGTGGGCTGAGGCAGGACGGCCGGCGGGACCGTCTGGGCCTCGGCGGCGCCTGTGCCGAAAAGGATGGCCACGGCCACCAGGGCCGAAGCAGCAAATGTCTTTAAAAAGGCCGGGCGGGCTTTTGCAAGCCACGAGGTGGAGGGGACCCTTGACCCGGCTTTAAACAGGGCGCGGAGAGCGCCATGGGCCGCGGCAACAAGGCCTCCTGCCGCGGCATGGGCGACGAACCCGATATCTTGAGACGAAAGGCGAGAGGTAAGAGGCGAGAGGCGAGATGTTGCAGCTCGTCCCTCGGATCCCGGCTCTCGGCTCTCGGCTGTATTGGAAACACGGATTCCGGCAGATCCGGCCTTTTCATCGGCACAGACTTCCGGAGAGAAGGTCCCGCGCTCTTGATCCGAGCTCAGGACCGTATTCTGGTGAGTTGCAGCCGCACTTTCAGAACCCTGGCGAACAGCGTCACCGGTCCTTGAGCTTTCCCCCGTCGCACGTCTGACATCTGACGCCTGACGGTCTTGGGACACACTCTGGGAACCGGACACTTCGCCGCTTCCTGCGGCCTCGATGGCTTCGATCGGAGATCTATGGTCAGATGCCGGTGTCGCACCTCTCACACCTTGGGCACCAACAGTATTTCCGATGATCGAGCCCGCCCCTTCACGGCCGGTCTTGACACCTTCCACACCTTCGACACCCTGGGCACCATTGGGTCTTCCAGCGCCTCGGCCGCCCACACTGGCTCCGGCCCCCACACCTTCTGAACCCCTGACACCTCCGGCGCTGCCGCTCGATCCGGCCTGGGCTGCGTCCGCCTTCTCATCGACCGACGACACTCCCCGACCCTTGACACCCTGGGCATCTCTGCCCTTAGATGTCCCGCGGCTTACACCTTCCGCGTCTGTGGCACCTTCGACACTCTCGGCACCTCGAACTTCAACTCTATTCGCTCTCAGAGCCCGATCGTGACCGTCGATACTATCGGTCTCAGACTCCTTACTGCCTGCGGCAAGACTGGACATTCCAGTCTCCCTGTCAGAACGAGTGCTCCCAACCCGGGCCGCGCCATTGTTCAGCTTCAGCGCGATCCTGGTGGCCGTCCGCACTTCCTCCATCTCAAGCGCCACACTTCCGGCACCCTTGACAACGCCCGTGCTCCGGTGGCCCGTAGAGGTCAAAGACCCCTGGACCGTTTCAGCGTTCCGACGGCCAAACGGCACCGTCGAAGAGCGATCATCGTCCGGCTCATCGCCGGTATGCACAGTACCCTTGCCCAAAGCTCCGGCAAGTTGCTTCTCATTCGCGCTCTCGATGCTCTCTGCAGTCCGAGCTTGTCTTTGAGCAGCACCTTCGCGTGTCCGACCAGGACGCTCCAGGCCGCTTTCGTTCACACCGATCTCATCCTGCGCGTCATGAGCCGCGCCAGCTCTTGACGGTTTACCGTCATCGGTCCGAGCTTGTCTGTGAGCGAGCCGTTCGGGTGTCTGACCAAGACCTTCCCGGTCGCCTTCGTTCGTGCCGATCTTACCCAGCGCGTTGCGTGCGCCACCCGTGATACCGTCGACTGCACTACGTGCCTGTTTCGCCTTTAAGGCCTCCGGATCTTGGGACAGACGACCCGCACCGGCACCCTTCATTCCGTCAAAAACACTCACTTCGCCTATATTGGCTCCCTTGAGATCTTCGGCGCCTGCTCCTCTGGGAGAGAGGAGGGTGCCGGCCTTACGGCCTCCGTCACCGAACATGGATCTCAAAAGCTTTTTCGCGTACTGAATGATCGAATCAAATCTGAGCACACCCGTCCTGTCCAGAAGGAAGAG
>JAAYZZ010000139.1 GCA_012514595.1 Elusimicrobiota bacterium | reverse complement strand
GTCGCTCTACCAGTTAGAGCTACTGGCCTATTTCTTCATTTCCTTGTGGACCGTGGTCTTTCTGTCGAAAGGACAGTATTTCTTGATCTCGATCCGTTCCGGCTTTTTCTTTTTGTCCTTGGTACTGGAATAGTTGATCCGGTTGCATTCCGTACACTGAAAATGGATAATCTCTCGCATGGGGAATGGTTCTCCCGTCGGTTTCTAAGCCCCCGACCGGTCTTGAACCGGTGACCTCGTCCTTACCAAGGACGTGCTCTACCAACTGAGCTACAGGGGCACAAATGAACGTGAATTATATACTATGTTCTGAAAATGTCAAGGTCTTTGATAGCGCTTCTCCGAAGCCTGTAAGAATCTGCTCACACAAGTTTCAAGAAACGTCTCTTGCCGATCTTCAAGACCCCGGCACTGGGCACCCAAGTTTCATCGGCAACAACAACCCCATCAAGAGTCACCGCGTTCTGCTTGAGAAGGCGCCGCGCTTCATTCTTGCTCGGTACCGCCCCCGCCTTGAGGAGGATCTCGACGATGCCCGCTCCGGCCATCTCCGAAAGTCGTACCTCCTCGATATCATCCGGCACATGTCCCTGGCTGAAGACGCTCTCGAAATGCGCCCGGGCCTGATGGGCCTCATCCTCACCGCGGAACTGACGCACGATCTCATGGGCCAATCCCATCTTGGCCTCTTTGGGATGCTGGGCTCTCACCGCGTTCAGATCTCTATCCGTCAAAAGCTCATAATACCGGAGCATCAGCTTGTCAGAGATCGACATGACCTTTCCGAAAATCTCCTGAGCCGGTTCATTGATCCCGATATAATTGCCCAGGGACTTGGACATCTTATTAACCCCGTCGAGCCCTTCGAGAAGAGGGGTCATGACGACCACCTGAGGCCCCTGGCCGTAGGATTCCTGGATCTGGCGGCCCATCAGGAGATTGAACCTCTGGTCCGATCCGCCGAGCTCCACGTCCGCCTTCAAATGGACCGAATCATACCCCTGTAAAAGCGGATAGACGAACTCGAGGAGACTGATCTCCTTTCCCTCCTCAAAACGCTTCTTGAAATCCGCGCGGGCCAACATCTGCGCGACAGTGGAACGTGCCGTAAGCTCCATCACATCCTGCGCCATGAACCGCCCCAGCCAATGGCTATTAAAAACGACTTCGGTCTTTTGAGGATCCAAAACCTTGAAGACCTGAGCCTTATAGGTCTCGGCGTTCTTTGCAACCTCCTCAAGGGACATCTTTTTTCTAAGCTCATTCCTCCCGGTCGGATCTCCGACCTGGGCGGTGAAATCCCCGATGAGAAAAACGACCCGATGCCCCAGGTCCTGGAACTGCCGCATCTTCCTCAAGAGCACCACATGGCCCAAGTGGATGTCCGGAGCCGTTGGGTCGAAGCCGGCCTTGATCACAAGAGGCTTTCCCGTCTCGAGTTTCTTCCGGAGGGATTCCGGATCAATGATCTCGACGGTGCCACGGGTGATGGTCTTGAGAATGGCGGAAATGTCCATGAAAAGCGAGCGGGGAGAAGAGAAGGGTTCCGCCTTCTCCTCTCCCCCTTGGAACACATTAAGAGCGATCAGACCCGGGCACTGACCCCGATCTTCATCTGCTCCACATCGACCTTGATGACCTTGACCTTCAATGCGTCTCCGGCCTTCAGACCCGCGGCCTGGTCCTTCTCGATCTCCGAGGAATAGACCAGAGCCTCAACCTCATCATCGAGTTTGACAAAGACACCGAAGTTGGAATTGGTGATGACGACCGCATCGACCACCGTATCCACGGGATACTTCTGGGCGATCTCGGGCCACGGATTCTCCTGGACCTGCTTGAGCCCCAGGGTGATCTTGCGGGCCTTGCTGTCGACGCCCAGGACCACGACCTCCACCGCCTGGCCCTTCTGAAGAAGCTCCTGCGGATGATTGATCTTACGCGTCCAGGACATATCGGAAACGTGGATCATACCCTCGAGCCCATGCTCGAGCTCGACAAAGGCCCCGTAATCGGCAAAACCGCGCACCGTGCCCTTCACCCGGGCGTTGATCGGAAAATGCTCCTCGGCCTTGAGCCAGGGATTCTCCTCGAGCTGCTTCATCGACAGAGAGATGCGCTTGGCATCCTTGTCGACATTGATGATCTGGACCTCAACGGTCTGCCCGACGGAGAACATCTCCTGG
>JAAYZZ010000138.1 GCA_012514595.1 Elusimicrobiota bacterium | reverse complement strand
CCTTCAACGTCAACGACTCGGTGACCAAGTCCAAGTTCGACAATCTCTACGGCTGCCGGGAGTCCCTCGCGGACGGGATCAAGCGGGCGACCGACATTATGCTCGCTGGGAAGGTGGCTGTTGTCTGTGGTTACGGGGATGTGGGAAAAGGTTGCGCCCATTCGCTGCGTTACTATGGAGCGCGGGTCATCGTGACCGAGATTGACCCCATCTGCGCGCTGCAGGCCGCGATGGAGGGTTTCGAGGTCAAGACCGTGGAGGATGCGCTCCCTGAGGCCAATCTTTATGTGACCACGACGGGGAATGTCGATATCATCACGATCAAGCACATGGCCAGGATGAAGGATAGCGCCATTGTCTGCAATATCGGGCACTTTGATAACGAGATCGAGGTGGCGAAGCTCGAGAAATATCCGGGGATCAAGCGGGTCAATATCAAGCCCCAGGTCGACAAGTACATCTTCCCGGATGGTCACTGCATCATCCTTCTGGCCGAGGGGAGACTTGTGAATTTGGGCTGCGCCACGGGGCACCCTTCTTTTGTGATGTCCAACTCCTTCACAAATCAGACGCTCGCCCAACTGGAGCTTTGGCAAAAGAAGTATGCGGTCGGTGTCTATCGTCTGCCCAAGCACCTGGATGAGGAGGTCGCGCGCTTGCATCTGGAGAATGTTGGTGCTAAACTTACCCGACTCTCGGCGAAGCAGGCCAGGTATATCGGCGTACCAGCGGAGGGGCCGTACAAGGCGGAACATTATCGTTATTAAAGGAAAGATGTCAGGCAGCCGTTGGCCGGCAGCGGGATCCTTCTGTTGCCTGCCATCGACAGCAGTTATTCCATGGCGCAAAAGAGCAAGATCAAGAAGATCGGCGTTCTGACATCCGGCGGAGACGGGCCGGGGATGAATGCGGCTGTCCGGGGGGTCGTGCGCAGTGCCTTGAGCTATGGTCTCAAGGTCGAAGGCATCATGCGCGGATACCAGGGGCTCATTGACAACGATCTCGTGGATATGGGGCCGCGTTCGGTCTCGGGGATCATCGGGAGGGGCGGTACTATTTTGAAGACCGCGCGTTCTCCGGAGTTCCGTTCTGAGAAAGGCCAGAAGAAGGCGGTTGCGACCCTCAAGCGTCACAAGATCGATGCGCTTGTCGTGATCGGTGGGGACGGGTCCTATCTGGGGGCCAGCGAACTTTATCACAAGTGGGGGGTGCCTACGATCGGTCTTCCGGGGACGATCGACAATGATCTTCACGGGACCGACCAGACGATCGGGTGCAATACGGCGATCAACACCGCGCTGGATGCCATCGACAAGATCCGGGACACGGCCCACAGCATGGAGCGGATCTTCATCGTCGAGGTCATGGGGAACCGTTCCGGATATATCGCGATGGAAGTCGCGCTCGGCTCGGGCGCTGAAGATGTGGTGGTTCCGGAGTTCAAGCCTGATTACAAGGCTATGTGCGACCGGATGATCAAAGGAGCCAAAAGGGGAAAGGTCAGCTGGATCATCGTCGTCTCCGAAGGGGTCGTGAAGGCCAATGCCCTTGCGGATACCATTACGAACATGACAGGGCTCGAGACCCGCTCGGTGGTCCTCGGCCATGTGCAGCGGGGCGGGAATCCCTGCGGGATGGACCGGGTCCTCTCGACGAGATTCGGGGTGGCGGCGGTCGAGGAGCTTTTAAAGGGGAACTACGGCAAGGCGATCGGGGTGATCCAGGACCAGATCAACATCATCCCCCTGGCCGAGGCGAGAAAAAGATCATTCGATAAGTTCAAAGAGTATTACCGACTGATAAGCATGTTGCGGTAACAGAAGAAAGGATCGTCGATGGCTAAGATCTATTACGACAAGGATGCGGACCTGAACGTTCTCAAGGACAAGACCATTGCCATTATCGGATACGGGATCCAGGGGCGGGGGCAGGCCCTGAACCTCAGGGATAGCGGGCTCAATGTCATCATCGGCCAGCGCGAGGGCGGAGCCAATTACAAGAAGGCGATCGAGGACGGATTTCAGCCCATGCCGGCCAGCAAGGCCGCGGCCAAGGCCGATGTCATCGTCATTCTGACCCAGGACCATCTGCAGGCCGACATCTACAAGAAGGAACTCCGTCGGTATATGAAAAAGGGAAAGGCCCTGGTTTTCTCCCACGGGTTCAATATCCATTTCGGGAAGATCAAACCGCCGGCGGATGTGGATGTGTGGATGATCGCGCCCAAGGGGCCGGGATCCTTTGTCCGCCGTCAGTATGAGGAGGGGAAGGGCGTGCCGTGTCTGGTCGCTATTCACCAGGACGCCTCCGGGAATGCCTTGAAGTGGGCATTGGCCTATGCCAAGGGTGTGGGCGGGACACGGGCCGGTGTTTTTGAGACGACTTTCAAGGAGGAGACCGAGACCGATCTCTTTGGAGAACAGGCGGTCCTGTGCGGCGGAACGAGCGAGCTGATCCGCGCGGGGTTCGACACCCTGGTCGAGGCCGGGTATGCGCCCGAGATGGCGTATTTCGAGTGTCTTCATGAGCTCAAGCTCATCGTGGATATCATTTACGAGGAGGGGATCTCCGGGATGCGTCGTCGCGTCTCGGATACGGCCGAGTACGGGGATTATACCCGCGGGCCGCGTGTCGTGACCGATCGCACACGCAAGGAGATGAAGAAGATCCTCGCCGAGATCCAGAAAGGCAAGTTCGCCAGGGAATGGATGAAGGAGAACAAGACCGGACGCGCCAATTTTGTCAAGATGCGCGAGGCGGGCGACAAGCACCGCATCGAAGAGGTGGGGCAGCGACTACGTTCCATGATGAGCTGGATCAAGAAATGATCAAGGCGTGCTAATGGAAGTCAAAAGAAGGACGCATGCCTTCATCGGGATGCGTCCTTTTTTATTTAGGAAAGAGGGTCGGTTATGAAAAAGAATGATCAGGTATTGATCTTTGATACCACCTTGCGCGACGGGGAACAGGCCCCGGGCGCGAGCATGAACGAGCGAGAGAAGATGGAGGTCGCCCAGGCCTTGGAGCGCATGGGCGTCAACATCATCGAGGCGGGGTTCCCCGTCATATCTAAAGGTGATTTTGATTCGGTCCATATGGTCGCCAAGAGGATCAAGAATTGCTCCATCGCGGGACTGGCCCGGTCCGTCAAGAAGGACATCGATGCCGCAGCCAGTGCCCTGAAACCGGCGCGCAGGCCGAGGATCCATGTCTTTTTGGCCACATCCAAGATCCACATGGAACATAAACTCAGGAAGAGTCCCGAAGAGATCGTGCGGATCGCCGTGGATGCGGTGAAATATGCCCGCAAGTTCACGGATGATGTCGAGTTCTCTCCGGAGGACGCTTCGCGTTCTGACAAGACGTTCCTCTACCAGGTCCTGGAGTCGGTGATCAAGGCCGGGGCCCGAACGGTCAACATCCCGGATACCGTCGGATATGCTGTCCCCGAACAGTACGGAAGGCTGATCGCGGATATCCGTTCGAACGTCCCGAACATCCACAAGGCCGTCATTTCGGTGCATTGTCATGATGACCTGGGCATGGCGGTGGCCAATTCCCTGTCCGCGGTCAAGAATGGCGCGCGCCAGGTCGAATGCACGGTGAACGGGGTGGGAGAGCGTGCCGGGAACTGCTCTATGGAAGAGATCGTGATGGCCTTGAGGACCCGTCAGGATTACTTCGGGTGTTCCGCCGCTACGATCAAGACGCAGGAGATCTGCCGGGCTTCGCGTCTGGTCAGCAAATATACCGGGTTCGTGGTCCCTCCGAACAAGGCGATCGTCGGTGGAAATGCCTTCCGGCACGAGTCCGGGATCCATCAGGACGGGATCCTGAAAGAGCCGAGCACCTACGAGATTATGCGGCCCGAGGATGTCGGGTTCACTGGATTGGGTCTGGTCCTGGGTAAGCATTCGGGGCGTCATGCCCTCAAGGCGCGTCTGAAGCATCTGGGGGTCGAATTGACCGAGGAGCAATTGGTCAAGGCCTTCGAGCGCTTCAAGGACCTGTCGGACAAAAAGAAAGAGGTTTTTGACGAGGACCTGATCGCGATCGTCGAGGATGAGGTCCGCGAGGTCAAGGATGTCTGGTCTCTCGACGGATTCGAGGTCACCAGCGGGACCGATATCGAGCCTCAGGTTGAGGTGCGTCTGAAGACCGGAGGAAAGGTCCAGAAGAAGAGATCGACCGGCGACGGCCCCATCGACGCCTGTTATCGGGCCATAGAGGCGATCACGGGGCTCAAGGGGCGCCTGTTGAATTACGGGATCCAGTCTGTGACGCACGGGAAAGATGCGATGGGAGAGGTCCGTGTCCGCGTAAACTTCAACGGTGAAAAAGTCATGGGGATCGGCGCCTCGACGGATATCATCGAGGCCTCGGTCAAGGCTTACCTCAACGCGGTCAACAAGGCTTGCGCCCAGAGCAAGTCCATGGGGAAGGCCAAGGGCGTGAATTTGGGACTGCAACTCTAAAAAAAGGCACAGGCCCCAAGGCGCAGGGCACAGGAAGATTTCCTGTGTCTTGTGCCTTGGGACATGTGACAAGATTGATGTCAAATCCATCCTGTGCTATTTACGGTCTTATTGGCTATCCCTTAGGGCATAGCCTGTCTCCTGTAATGCATAATACGGCTTTCGGAGAACTGGGCGTCGAGGCCCGTTATCAGTTGTTCCCCATGCCGCAGGAGGAGATCGCCGGGTTCCTGAAAGGCGTGAAGGAGGAGGGGTCGCCGATCTTTGGGCTCAATGTCACGGTGCCTCACAAGGAGGCGGTCCTGCCGTTCCTCGATAGCGTGGACCCCTTTGCCGAAAAGGTCGGGGCCGTGAACACGATCGTTGTGACCCCTAAACGAAAACTCGTCGGATACAATACCGACGGTCCTGGGTTTTTGACCCATCTGACCGAGATCGGCGTGGACCCGGTGGGAAAACGAGTGGCGATCGTCGGGGCTGGGGGCGCTGCACGCGCGATCGTGAGCGTGTTGTGTCTTCTTCGTCCCGCGCCTGAAAGTATCCTGATCTATGATATTGATCAGGACAAGGCCCGGCAACTGTTGAGGGACCTCTCCTTGAGGATGGAAACGGCCCATGTGAAGGTCGTCTCCACGATGGATGATCTCAACGTGGAACTCGCCGACCTTTTGGTCAATGCGACTCCCGTGGGAATGAGACCCGGAGACCCTCTTCCCGTCGATCCTGCGCTTTTTCATCCGCATATGACCGTTTATGACCTGATCTATAATCCCGCGGAGACAAAACTCCTCAAGGCCGCGAGGGAGAAGGGGGCTCACGCTGTTAACGGACTCAAGATGCTTTTTTATCAGGGGGTCCTCGCCTTTCAGCACTGGGCCGAGACCCAGGTCCCGGAGCCGGTCAAGGCCCGCATGTGGGAAGAACTGGAGAAGGCATGCTACAAGAAATGACCCCGTTCTTCGCGCCGCTCCTTTTTCTCCTAGGGGCGGTGGTCGGGAGTTTTCTGAACGTCTGCATCGCACGTCTTCCGTCAGGGAAGTCCGTTGTCTTTCCCTCGTCCCATTGTCCTGTCTGCCAGAAGCCGATCCGTTGGTTCGACAATATCCCTCTCTTCAGTTATTGCCTCCTGGGCGCCAAATGCCGTGATTGCAAGACCCGCATCTCGATCCGTTATTTTCTTGTAGAGTTCCTGACCGCCCTGATGTTCCTGGGAACCTTTTATCTGCTCGGTCTTGCTCCGATCCTTTTCCCTGTCCTCGTCTGGGAAGGCCTTTTGATCGTGGCAACATTCGTTGATTTTGAGCACCGGATCATCCCGGATGAATTGAGCCTTTGGGGAATTCCCGCCGGGATCCTCTTGAGCTTCCTATTGCCCGGATTGCAGTTGGACCGTGCGATGGCAGGGCCGGTGGTCGGGTGGGCTGTTTCTCTTCTCCTTGTCTCTTTTTGCGCCCTTCTGATGCTTTCAAGCGCCTGGATGAAGCGGCGCTCTCTTTCCATCGAAGAACGCCGGATCCTTCTGGGGGGATACGGGGTTGTTCTTCTTCAATATGGCATTCTCTTCTTGGCCTCTTGGGATCAAACACGGGCAGATGCGTGGTCGTCCCTTGCCGCATCTCTTGAGGGAGGGGTCATCGGAGGGGCGGCGCTCTTGGCCTTGGGGCTTTTGGGCGAGGTCCTGATCCGCAAGAGGATCGTCACGCCTTTTGATCTGGAGACGATCACGGGGGAAAAGGACCGCCTGTTCAAGGCCCTTCAGTCGGCAGGATATCTTGACGAGGGAGGCGAGGTCCAGAAGAAATTCTCTCTGCTCAAGAAGGCGCAGGACCTGGAACTCCCTCCGGAATGGGGCGAGATCAGGGAAAAAATCTATGAGGTCATCGTCTCGTGTGTCGATGGCGGGGTGATGGGCGGGGGCGATGTCAAACTGATGGCCCTGGTCGGGGTCTTTATCGGATGGGAACTGGCTCTCCTGGCGATCATCATCGCGCCGTTCTTGGGGGCGCCTGTCGGGATCATCGAGAAGATCCGCACGAAAAGCAGCGCCCTGGCCTTTGGGCCGTATCTTGCCATGGGCTCTTTGATCGCATTTTTCTGGGGGCACCAGATCATCCGTTCTTACATGGGCCTCTTCCCGAATCTCTGATAATTTCCCTTGTTTAGTCGGTCGGGGGTGGGTATATTGTTCCCGCCTTAAGATAGAAGGGTTGAACACGGAAGAAGAGAGGGGTTTATATGGTGTCTTACAAGGAATTGGGTTTTTCTAACACGCGGGCCATGTTCCAGGCCGCGGTCAAGGGCGGGTATGCTGTTCCGGCCTACAATTTTAATAATATGGAGCAGCTTCAGGCCATCATCACGGCCTGCGCGGAATCGCAATCGCCTGTGATCCTCCAGGTCTCCTCCGGAGCCCGCAAGTACGCCAACGCGACACTTCTGCGCTGGATGGGGCAGGGGGCGATCGAGATGATGCGCGAGATCGTCAAGGCCAAGGGTCTCAAGGAGATCCCGGTCGCGCTTCATCTGGACCATGGCGATACTTTTGAGCTTTGCAAGGCCTGTATCGAATCCGGGTTCTCCTCCGTCATGATCGACGGATCACACCATCCTTATGACAAGAACGTGGAATTGACCCGCCAGGTCGTGGAGTTCGCGCACAAGTATGACGTCACGGTCGAAGGGGAGCTTGGCGTTCTCTCGGGGATCGAGGATGATGTCGTTGCGGCCAAGTCGATCTATACCCAGCCGGAGCAGGTCGAGGATTTCGTGAAGAAGACGGGCGTCGATTCCCTTGCCATCTCGATCGGCACCTCGCATGGGGCCTACAAGTTCAAGCCCGAACAGTGCACGATCGATCCCAAGAGCGGGATCCTTGTCCCGCCGCCGTTGCGGTTCGACATCCTCGAGGAGATCGAAAAGAGGATCCCCGGATTCCCGATCGTTCTTCACGGGGCCTCGTCGGTCGTCCCCGAGTACGTCGAGATCATCAACAAGAATGGCGGAAAGCTCAAGGCCGCGGTCGGCATCCCGGCCGAACAGCTCCGCAGGGCCGCCGCCTCCGCGGTCTGCAAGATCAACATCGACTCCGACGGGCGTCTCGTCTTCACCGCGCTCATCCGCAAGGTCTTTGTAGAGAAGCCTGAGGAGTTCGATCCGCGCAAGTATCTCGGGCCGGCCCGCGATGAACTCGTCAAGATGATCAAGGACAAGAACCAGAACGTCCTGGGTTCTGCTGGCAAAGCCTAAGAAGATAGGCTATACTTCGTTCGTACAAGACCCCGCGTCCCCCAGTCGGGTGGGCGCGGGGTCTTTCTTTTGGGGAAGGCGGAAGTTGAAGGGAAATTCTTTTGACGCACCGCGGGCGGGCGAATAAACTGAATCCATCAGAGAGGAGCTCTTCATGGAATGTCAGAGAGAAAAGAATCGCGAGGACTGCGGCTGCACCTATGCGGGATGCTCCCGTCAGGGCATGTGCTGCGCCTGTGTCAGGTATCACCGTAGCAAAGGCGCCATCCCGGGCTGTTTCTTCCCGCGAGAGGCGGAGAAGACCTATGACCGGAGCATTGAGGCGTTCATCAGGAGTTATGGACGATGAGCCATCATGCCAAGACCATTCTTCGTCACAAGAAGACCGCCGGAGGCCTGGGTCCAGGCGCTGCGGCCCGGCACGGATCGAACAAACGCGGACGACCCTTGGGAGGGAAATCTGCTGAGACCCGGGCTGAGTCCTTCATGCGTCAGTTAAGAAACGCGATCAGAAAGAGCGCCTGATGAAAGCAGGGACTATTCAACAGAAAAATATCGTTCTGGTCGGATTCATGGCGTCCGGAAAGACGTTCGCCTCCAAGGAGATCGCCCTGCGGCTGGGACGTCAGCGGGTATCGACGGATGAGATGATCGAGAAAAGGGAAGGGCGTCCTATTGCGCGCATTTTTTCAGAGTCCGGAGAGCCGTATTTCCGCGCCATCGAAAAGGATGTGGTCCGGGAGGTGGCGGCCCAGACGGGTCTTGTGATCGATTGCGGCGGCGGCGTGGCCGCGAACGATGAGAATTTCAAGGCCCTGAGATCCTCGGGGATCTCTTTTTATCTCGAGGCGACCCCCGAATCCGTTTATCGTCGGACAAAAGGGAAGACGGACCGTCCGCTCCTGAACGTGGCGGACCCGCTTCAAAAGATCAAGGAACTTCTGGCCCAACGTGACCCCCATTACCGCAAGGCCCACTTCATTGTGGATTCCAATGAAGACAACATCGGTAAGGTGGTCGATGAGATCCTCTCCATACTCCAGTCTCTCTCCGCGTGATCTTTTTATTGTTCTGAACGCGATCCCCTGTCTCGGAAATCGAAAGGCCTTGGCGCTCGCATCATCCCCCGAGGCCTTGGAAGCCCTGGACCATCTCGCCCCGGACGATCTGGCCCGCGCCTTCGGGATCAGTGCCCAGGCGGCCCGCAACATTTCCCACTTTCCTGTTGAGGATTTCCTCCGAAAAGAAACGGATGCTGTCCGGGAGAAAGGGTTCTCCCTGATGACCTGGGCGGATGCGGAATATCCGAAGAGGCTGCGGGAGATCCCGGACCCTCCGGTCGTTCTTTATTTCTCCGGAAAACTCCCGGGAGGATGGGAGAGGTCCTTGGCGATCGTTGGGTCCCGGAACCCTACCCTTTATGGGCTTGAGATGGCCCGTCGGTTCGGGAGGGAGCTGGCCGAGGCCGGATTTATCGTCGTCTCCGGCCTTGCGCGAGGGATCGACAGGGTCGCCCATGAGGGATGTCTTGAGGGGGGCCGGCCCACTATCGCGGTCCTGGGTTGCGGTCTTGATGTGAACTACCCGCGCGATCATGCCGGTCTTTTCCTTGAGATATCCTCCCGGG
>JAAYZZ010000137.1 GCA_012514595.1 Elusimicrobiota bacterium | reverse complement strand
TCATGATGTTCGCGGAGAGCTGCAGCGCCTGGATATAATTGTTGAAGTTTGTGCACTGGCTCCCGACGTGGAAGCTCAACCCCTCGACCTCGAGCCCCATGGCAAAGGCCTGCTCGATCAGGTCCACCGCCTCCCCTGGATGCGCCCCGAACTTGGAGGACAGCTCGACCATCGATCCGGTGTTCGGAACACGGATCCGAAGGACCAACCCCGCGTTAGGCGCGTGCTTCTTGATCTTCTTGAGCTCCTCGCTGTTGTCGTAGGTCACCAGCGGTTTGTACTGATCAAGCGCCTCGAGCGTCTCGACGGGCTTGATCGTGTTGGCATAGATGATCTTGTCCCAGATCCAATCCTGGCGCTCCTTGTCCGGCATATGCCTGATGTTCTCATAGACCAGCATGAACTCCGGCATGGAGGCAACATCGAACCGGGCCCCCATATCAAAAAGCGTCTTGATGATGGCCGGATTCGAATTGGCCTTAACGGCATAATAAGCCTGGACCCGAGGCAGATGCTCCTCGAACTCGCGGTAATTCTGGCGGATCTTTTCGTGATCGATCACGAAGAGCGGCGTCCCGTGTTCTGCCGCCAGCTTCTGCATGAGGGTCTTCTCATCCGCCGTCAGAACGCCTTCATTCAGCCGTTTGGTCTCTGCCATAATTTTTCCCATGTTAGGCGATGAACTGAAAGTTTTTGAACTGCCACGGGTCTTTCGTGTCCAACCGGTTGGCCGGATTCTCTTTGAAATACGACGTCCTGTTCTTGAGGGGCGTCCAGTCATAGGCCCTGGACACAAAAGTCCCCAGATAGGGCTTCGCGACCTTGAGCACGAAATCGTGCGGAAGGTCGTCCGGAAGGCAGAAGCCTTTCCTCGGATTCTGGATCATCCACATCGTGGCGGTCACGATCCCCAACGCCACCTGGATCGTGGTCGCGTTCTGTCCCGGAGCGAGTTTGCGGGCCTCCTCGATGGTGAGGACACTGCCCGTCCACCAGGAATTGTAGGCATGCCCCATCAGAAGGGCACCGAGGATGTCCGCGCCGGATGTGATCTCGTGGTCCTGGAGGATCCGGAGCCTTGACTGCATCTCGTAATTGAGCCCGCGCATCTCATGCAGCGACATGATCGTCTCATCGCACGGCTGATACGCGTAATGCACCGTCGGACGATAGACCGCCTTCCCGTTCTTCCACAGCGTCCAGCGGTCGGAGATCCCGAAGGCCTCGCCATGACGGATGACCATCCCGACGATCTCATAATTCGGAACCCAGGACCGGACCCAGGTGTTCATCCCCATCTGAGCGAGGAAGATCTGATTCTTCGGGCCGATCTTCGGAATATGGGCAAGCGCGGGAAGCGTCTTTTCATGTGTTCCCCAGCCCATCTCGGCCGGCGCGGTGCCCTCCTCGCGAAGACCCTCGATGCTCCAGGTCCCCACGAATTCGTCGACCTCTTTCGGCCTGTTGGTGATCTGCGTATCGCGCTCGGAACAGTGGATGACCTTGATCCCCAGCTCATTTCCCAGCGCCGGAAAATTCCTTTCATCGATGAACTTCTCGAGGCGCGCTGGATTTCTGGCCTTGCCGTCACGAAGAAGTTTCTTCGCGATATCGATCGCTCCCTGCTTCGCGAAATGGGAAACGAGCCCCGGATTAGCCCCTTGATCGACGACGAATGTCGGCGCATCCTTCCAATTCTTCGTAAGCGCCCGCAGCTTCATCTGGCGGGCGTAGAGGGATTTCTCATAAGGAGACGCGGTGAATCTCTCCCCGTAGGAATCCCAGACCTCGACGGATGCGTTCGCGTAGAGGACCTCGTTGTCATGACACCACTGCACGATCTCGCAGCAGTCGATGTTCCAGGCCAGATCCATGAGAAGTCCGCCCCGCTCCAAATGCTGCGACAGGACCTTCCCCATGTTCTGGGACGTGATCTTCTGACGGAAGAACTTGACGCCCTTGGGCGCGTACTTCCTGATCTCGGCGGCGTTGTCCTCGAAGTCAATGATCGTGATGTTCTTCGTCGGAATGCGGATGTGCCTGAGAAGGATCGGCAAGGTGCAGCGCGAGACCGAGCCGTAACCGATGACGAGAACTTTCTTGTTGAATACGATCATCATTACCTCCGAAAAATAGTGTTGAAAAAACAGGGCCCGCGCCCTACGCCATTTTGGCGCAATTCTAGCACACATCACCAATGCGTAAACGGATTTTTTCCGGGAGTCTCTCTGGCAGAGAAGAAAGGCTCTTTCCGACGAGGGTTCAGAACCGGACATGAAGGCCGCAGGCTACCGCAGCATCATCCCGCCAGTCGACCTCGAGATTAAGGAATGTCCGGGGGGTCAAGAGGATATTCAGCCCCGTCAGCACGCCCCAGTTGCGGTCAGGGTCCGATTTGATACGGTTGCGCTCTTTATCGATGCGGATGATCTCATCAGCGGTGGACCAGAGGAGCCCCGCATAGGGAACAAAATGGCCCCATTCGTAGGACAAGGATCCCGAGACCTGCCAATCCTCCCAGATGCCGTTACGCTTGACGCCGTTCGCCTTGAGCGTCCGCGGATGGATACTGGTGTGGTGAAATCCCACGATCCCCTTCCAGGGACCGTCCTCAAAGACCCGGACGCGGGCACCATATCCCCCGCCCCAGACCGGATCCTCGAACTCGACCTCTCCCGATGGACCCTCTTGATTCCGGAACCGGCTGTGAAGGCTCCATTTGAGATCCAACGAAAGCCACTCCCTGATCCCGTAGGACAAGGTCAGAAAATTCTGGCGGCTCTCGATCTTCCCCAGATCATTGTCCAGCGTCCGTCCAAGGACGGAATAATGCTGGAGACCCCAGAACGCCTGCTTGGGGGTGGGCATCGTCGGGCCATAGGTCGGAGAGGCGAGAACGAGAGAACAGAAAAAAAGAAACGGGACGGACAGGAAGGAAGCCCGGGCCATATCACTCTCCTAGATCAGCACATGCTGCAGCGCGTTAAAGAGATATCCCGTCACGACGATGGCAATGGTCGTGACCCCGAAGAACAAAAGGATGAGCTTAAAACGCATCACCCGTCTCAAGAGGACCGCCTCCGGAAGGCTCAGGGCGGAGACCGCCATCATAAAGGCCAGTGCAGTCCCCAAAGGCACGCCTTTCTGAAAGAGAACCACCGCGATTGGAACGATCGCCGCACAGCTCCCGTACATGGGAACACCCAGAAGAACCGCCAGAGGAACAGAGAGGATCCCCGTCGATGCGATCAGGGTCTCGATCATCTCTCTGGGCACATAGTTATGGATGACCGCTCCCAGACCGACCGCAAAAAGGATCCAGAGCCAAATCCTTTTGAGGATCGCAAAGGCCTCGCGCCATCCGAACCGCAACCGGCTCATCAGCGTCGGGAAGGCGCTCTCCGGAAGGGCTTCGGCGAGGGACATCTGTCCCACGCCCTCCTCCAGATAACCCTCGAGCCTCATGCGGCCCAGAACCCGTCCGCCAATGATCCCGATCAGAAGACCGCTCACAAAATAGGCCACGGCGATCTTCCATCCGAAATACGCGACCATGAGCACCAAAAGATACTCATTGATGATAGGCGATGTGATGAGAAACGAGAACATGACCCCCAGAGGGGCCCCGGCGCGGACAAGTCCGATAAAAAGCGGGATCGACGAACAGGAACAGAACGGGGTCACCGCCCCGAAAAGGGCCGCGACGACGTGAGCCCCGAGACTGCGATCCTGAAGAGAGCGCTCGAGCCACATCCGCGGGACAAAGGACCGGAGCACGCTGATGGCGAAAATCACGCCCGCCAGGAGGACCGTGATCTTCAGCGAATCGTAAATAAAGAAATGAAGTGCAGCGGCCCAGCGAGAACCTTCATCAAGCCCGAACAAACCGAACACCAGCCAGTTTGAAAAACTCAAGAACATGTCTTTTTCTCCTGGTCCGATGAGCAACAACAGCAGGAACGGGGGGCAGCCGCCTTCTCTTCCAGCTTCCTATCGATCTTCTCGATCAACCGGGCAAAGAAACCTTTTTCACGCTTTTTTTCTTTTTCTTCTGACATACCGACCTCCTTTATTTTTCATTATATCGGCCCCGAGGCTCCCGTCAAAGTCCTTGCCCGGGAATATTTTTATGTTACAATTCCCTCACTTATCTGCCCCCTT
>JAAYZZ010000136.1 GCA_012514595.1 Elusimicrobiota bacterium | reverse complement strand
CCGTTGACAGAGAGGGAGTCCTTCACGGCCGTGATCGCGATCAAAAGTTCTTCCTCTGTCAGAAATCTCCCCTCCAGACCTTCCAGAACGACACCTAACCTCTCTTGATCCGCTCCATCAATGCCCTCTCCCCAGCGGATCTTTTCAAAACGAAACACACGGGCCGCACGTCCAAGGTCCGGGGCCTCCTCCTGACGGCGCTGAAGGTCCACGGCCCTCTGCTGGATCGCCACCGGCGCCGTTTCCGCAAAAACAAGAGATGTCGAAAGAAGAAAGCCGCCTGCCCAGATCGTGATGAACCTCATAGCGCCCCCTTTTGTTGACAAGATGAAGGGAACTCATTATACTAGGGCTCCGCTGAAAAGACGACTGACTTTTGTCGTCGAGGATGGAAAGAAATTACGCGGAAGTGGTGGAATTGGTATACACGTAGGTCTCAGAAGCCTATGTCGCAAGACTTGAGGGTTCGAGTCCCTCCTTCCGCACTCTTTTAAAAACAAGAGGTCACACGTCACGCGTCACCTGTCACGCGGGAAAAAGGCCCTGAACAAAAGCCCTTTCCCGTCTCACCTCTGACGTCTCACGTCTGACAGCCCCCCATGCCATCCCGTCATATTGTCATCATCGGCGCTGGTCCCGGCGGATACACAGCCGCCTTCCATGCCGCCGACCTGGGACTTCAGGTCACCCTCATCGACAAGAACCCGAACCCCGGAGGGATTTGCCTCTACCAGGGCTGCATCCCCTCCAAGGCCTTGCTCCACGCCGCAAAACTCATGACCGACCTTCGCGAGACGGAGGCGATCGGCATCACCTGCGGAGAGCCCAAGGTCGACATTGAAAAACTGCGCGCGTGGAAAGAGGGGGTCACCTCCCGGCTCACCAGCGGTCTCGGGCAGCTGACCAAGGCTCGGAAGATAACCTTTATCCAGGGCACAGCCAAATTTTTGAATTCATCGACAATCGAAGCGCAGAAAATCTCCGGCGAGGCGGTGATGCTTTCTTTCGACAAGGCGATCATCGCCACCGGCTCCTCGGCGGTGACACTGCCTTTTCTTCCGAACTCCCCGCGCGTATGGGATGCGGCCGATGCGCTAGCGCTCCCCGCGATCCCCGAACATCTTCTTGTGATCGGCGGCGGCTACATCGGGCTCGAGCTCGGCAGCGCCTATGCCGCGCTCGGCGCCAAGGTCTCTGTGGTCGAGGCCCTGCCGCAAATCCTCTCGGGAATGGACAAGGACCTGGCGGACATTCTGCTGCGCCGTCTCAAAAAGACGTTTACAAAGATCAGGACCGCAACGACGGTGACCTCTGTCGAGGAGACCGGCAGCGGACTTCAGGTCACCCTGAAGGACGCCAAAGGCGCCGAGACAAAAGACGCTTATAGCCATATTCTCGTAGCCGTGGGACGCAGACCGAACACCAAAGGACTGGGCCTCGAAAACACAAAGGTCCGCGTCACAGACAGGGGTTTTGTCGCCGTGGATCCCAAGCGCCAAACAGATGACGGGAACATCCTGGCCATCGGAGATGTGACCGGAGGCCCTCTTCTCGCCCACAAGGCGGCCTTTGAAGGGAAGATCGCCGCTGATGCTATCGCCGGAAAAGATGTGGGCTATGAGCCTGTCGGGATACCCGGGGTCGTCTTCACAGACCCGGAACTGGCTTGGGTGGGCCTCACCGAGCAGGAGGCCACGACAGCAGGACAAGACATCGCCGTGTCCAAATTCCCCTGGAGCGCCTCGGGTCGGGCCCTCACCCTCAACCGCACCGATGGGATGACCAAGATCATTGCAGATAAAAACACAAGCGTTGTTCTGGGTGTCGGGATCGTCGGCGTTGGCGCCGGGGACCTTATATCGGAAGGTGCGCTGGCAGTCGAGAATAAATTAAAAGTCCAAAACCTCGCCCTCACCATTCAT
>JAAYZZ010000135.1 GCA_012514595.1 Elusimicrobiota bacterium | reverse complement strand
GAGGAGTCGAGCGCCGAGATCGGGAAGGCGTTCATTCTGGCGGTGGTTCTGACGTATATGCTTTTGGCCGCGATCCTCAATTCTTTTCTCTATCCGATCGCCATTGTTTTCTCTATTGCCATATCGTTCGTCGGGGTCTTTGCCATGCTCTTTTTTCAGGGGATGAGCATGGACATGATGGCCATGATGGGTATGGTCATGCTGGTGGGAATTGTGGTGAATAACGCGATCCTGGTCCTGGATTACGCCTTGATCAAGATGAAAGAGGGGATCCCTGTCAAGGAGGCGTTGTGGCAGGGGGTAAGCGTGAAGTTTAAGGCGGTCTTGATGACGTCCATCGCCATCGTCTTGGGTGTCCTGCCGCAGCTTTTCACGCTTGTTCCGTATAAAAAGTCCATCTCGGGGGTCATGATCGGGGGGGTCCTGGCCTCGATCCTGTTCACGTTCTTGTTCGTTCCTGTTGTCTTTTGGGCCTCGGTGCGGATCAGGGACAAGTTTTTCCCAGGGGAAAAGGGACACGCCTAGAAGGAATACGAAAGGCAATAAAAAAGCCGCGGAACATTCCGCGGCTTTTTTTGTCTGCGAGAGAAAAGGCTATTTCTGGTTCGTCAGGACCAGCCACAGGGCGTGGATCTGCCCCGGGACGAATCCGAGGATCGTCAGCACGATATTGACCCACAGATGGGTGGTGGTCTTGACCTGCATGTAGGCCGCGACCGGGGGCAGGATGATCGCCAGAATGACCTTCAGTACCATGTTCAACCTCCTTGTTAGATGATCAGTGTTTTAAGGATCAGCATGAGGCCGCCGAGAACGATATGTCCGGCGGCAAAGATCCTGAGGTGGACCGTGGAGAGGTTCTTCACGAGCCCGGTGATCCGGGCGAGCGAGGTCTTCCAGATCCAGAGGGCACCGCAGATGATCGCGATCAACCCGATAAGGCCGATCCATCCGGATGTTTTCTGGGAGACTGCGGAGACTAATGAGAGGAGAAAGAGACCGGCCATGAGCAGCCATCCCAGGAGCATTTTGGCGCTGTTTTTGACGATCCGGCCGCGGGCCATTTCCGGCCAGATCAGCATTAGGGTGCCTACGATGATCATGAACCAAGCGATGATCGGAAGAAGAAGGGTCTTTAGAATATCCATGCCGTGATTGTAGCAATAAAAGGGAGAGGAGCAATAGAAAATCTTTCGGTCTTTTTCTGAACTTCTTCTTTGATTGGGACCGATGGGCGGTATAATAATCCTCATTCCGGAACTTTGACCACTGGCTTTCTGATGTCATCTTCTTTCATCCATCTTCATGTCCATACCCAGTACAGCCTTCTCGATGGGGCCTGTCGTCTGAAGGACCTTGTCTTTCGGGCGAAGGAACTCGGGATGCCTGCGGTCGCTATGACCGATCACGGCAACCTTTTTGCGGCGATCGAGTTCTACGAGCTCGCCGTGGCCCATGGGATCAAGCCCATCATCGGTTGTGAATGCTATCTGTCCTCCACCACCCGTTTTGACCGAACCTCCCAGGAGAAAGAGACCTTTCATCTCGTCCTTCTGGCCCGGGACCTTGAGGGTTACAAGAATCTGATGAAATTGGTCTCGGCCGCCTATCTGGAGGGATTCTACTACAAGCCGCGCATTGACAAGGAACTTCTTGCGGCGCATGCCGGGGGGCTGATCGGTCTCTCCGCCTGCCTCAAGGGGGAGGTCGCCCGGCGCCTCATGCAGAACCGTTTTGAAGATGCCCGTCGGGCCATCGAGGAGTATCAGGAGATCCTGGGGAAGGAGAACTTTTTCCTTGAGATCATGGACCACGGGATCCCCGAGGAGAAGATGATCCATGACGGGCTTGTGGCCCTCTCGCGCGAGACGGGGGCCGGCCTTGTGGCCACCAATGACGTTCATTATCTCTCGCAAAAAGACGCCGAGGCGCATGAGGCGCTTTTGTGCATCCAGACCCAGACGACCCTGAGCGATCCCAAGCGCATGCGGATGAGCGCCGACCAGTTCTATTTCAAAACGGCCGAGGAGATGCGAGTGCTCTTTGCCTTTGCGCCCGGCGCTTTGGAGAACACGGTTGCGATCGCGGAGCGGTGCAACGTGAAGATGGATTTCGGGACCTATCATGTGCCGCATTTCCCGATCCCGACGGGAGAGGCCAAGGAGGCGTATCTGAAGCGTCTGTGCCTGGAGGGCGCTCAGCGTCGATACGGAAGTCTCCCCGGCAAGGTCTTGGAGCGTCTGGACTATGAGCTGGGGGTCATCGAGCGCCTGGGCTTCATCGGGTACTTTCTGATCGTCTCGGACTTTGTGACCTATGCGCGGGAGAAGGGGATCCCCGTTGGGCCTGGCCGCGGGTCGGCCGCCGGGAGCATCGTGAGCTATCTATTGGGGATCACGGACCTGGACCCTATCGAATATCAGCTTCTCTTTGAGCGTTTTCTCAATCCCCAGCGCGCCGGCATGCCGGACATTGACATCGATTTCTGTTTCGAACGCCGCGGAGAGGTCATCGAGTATGTGGCCCAGAAATACGGGCGGGAGAACGTCGCCCAGATCATCACTTTCGGGACCATGCAGGCCAAGGCGGTCGTGCGGGACGTCGGGCGTGTGATGGGCCTTCCTTATGCGGATGTGGACCGGATCGCGAAGCTCATCCCCAATGAGCTCCATATCACCCTCGAGAACGCGATCCAGACCGAACCGCAGTTGAGGGCCGCGATCGCCGAGACTGAAACGACGGCACGCCTTATCGAGATAGCCAAGAGCCTCGAGGGCCTGACCCGTCATGCCTCGATCCATGCCGCCGGGGTTGTCATTTCGGACAAGCCTTTAACGGAATATGTTCCTCTCTACAAATCGAGCGATGACCAGATCACGACCGCCTTCACGATGAAGGGGATCGAGAAGATCGGTCTTCTCAAGATGGATTTCCTGGGGCTCAAGACGCTCACCCTGATCGATGACGCGCTCAAGATCATTGAGGAGAGGACGGGAGAGCCCGTCGACATCCGGACCATTCCCTTTGACGATGCGAAGACCTACGCGCTGTTGAGCCGCGGGGATAGCGCGGGGGTGTTCCAGCTGGAATCCGGCGGGATGCGGGATCTTTTGAAACGCCTGAAACCGTCCCACATCGAGGACCTGATCTCGATCCTGGCCTTGTACCGGCCCGGCCCCATGCAGAGCGGCATGATGGATGACTTCATCAAGCGCAAGCGCGGGGAGGCCCCGTTGGCGTATCCCCATCCAAAGCTGGAGAAGGTCCTCAAGAACAG
>JAAYZZ010000134.1 GCA_012514595.1 Elusimicrobiota bacterium | reverse complement strand
TTCGAGGAGGGAAGGTTATGATAAAGACGCTCGGCAGGCAAACGGCCCCCAAACCGGTGATCATCTTCCCGTACCGGGGATATGAGAACAACAAGCAGTGCGAGTGGTATTTCTGGTGGACCGTCGAGCGGTGCCGGGCGATCGATCCCCGGCCGATCGTCATGCTCCCCCGGGACACCGTCATCCGCGGAGATGCCGTCTCCTTCGTCAATGATCCGCGCTACAAGACCCTCGAGGTCGTGCAGACGTGGTCGGTCGACACCTGCCAGACGTGGCTCGCCGGATGGGGGCATGTCCTGGACCACTATCCGGATGCGGAGCGCATCATCCAGCTCCCTGGCGATCTGGATTATGTCCACGAGGATGTGGCCTTCTATGATCATCTGAAGGCGTTCATCGATATCAAGAACGTCGATATCGCGATCGGCGATTTCAGGACAGGGGACCAGAACAGCGCCAAGAGTCTCGTCGACATCTATGGGACGTATCCGCTTCTGGCCAACTGGTTCCCGGAGATCTCCCGGAGCCTCAGGGCACTCCCTTTGAACCGCGCGCGTTCCGAGTTCCTCAATATCAGGACGTCTGTCCTCAAGGACCTTCTCATCAATAACAGGAATTTTGCCTACGAGCAGACGCTCAATTTCCTCATCAAGTCCTGGAATTACGACGAGGGGCGCTGGAAGTACACGATCGCGGTCTCCGGGCTGGGAGCGCTGTCGGACAGCAAGTCCTTTCGGGACTACAGGGTCTGCATCGATCAGATCGAAAGGATCGAGCGGATGCTGTCCCTTTTGTGGCGGGAGATCAAGGAGCCGAAAAAGAAGGACACGGTCAGCGACAAGATGTTCGAGGAGCAGTACGGCATTTTCAGCAGTGAGTATGATCACCTGCGGACAAAGTCCAAGGGGATCATGGAGACGGCCCGGACCACGCTGCGGGCTCTCTTGGGGGTTTGAACCAGTCTATGGCCAGCATCAAACTAGAGAACTTGAGCAAGGTCTATCCCGGAGGAACGGCGCGTGCGGTCGATCGTGTGAGTCTGGAGGTCCGCGACAAGGAGTTCGTGGTGCTCGTCGGCCCATCGGGGTGCGGGAAATCCACGACCCTGCGGATGATCGCGGGGCTTGAGGAGCCGACCACGGGTTCGATCTGGATCGGGGACCGTCTGGTCAATGACGTGCCGGCCAAGGACCGGGACATCGCCATGGTGTTCCAGAATTACGCCCTCTATCCGCACATGACCGTCTTTGAGAACATGGCCTTTGGCCTGAAACTGCGCGGATATCCCAAGGCGGAGATCGAAAAAAGGGTCCAGGAGGCGGCCGAGATCCTGAACATCGAGAAGTGCCTGACCCGCCGTCCGTCGCAGTTGTCCGGCGGAGAGCATCAGAGAGTGGCCCTGGGGCGCGCGATCGTCCGCAAGCCCAAGGTCTTTTTGTTCGACGAACCGTTATCGAACCTGGATGCCAAGATGCGGGTCCAGATGCGGGCCGAGATCCACAAACTGCGGACCCGTCTGCAGACGACCTTTGTCTATGTGACCCATGATCAGACCGAAGCAATGACCATGGGGGACCGGATCGTGGTGATGCAGGGCGGGCTGATCCAGCAGGTCGCGGACCCCATGACCATCTATGACAAGCCCGTCAACCGGTTCGTCGCCAGCTTTATCGGAACGCCCCCGATCAATCTGATCGAGGGGGCCCTTCAGAAGCGCGAGAGGAAATACTATTTTGAGGAGGGCTCTTTCCGCGTTAAACTGGTCGATGAAATGGGGACGCGTCTGGCGCCCTACGCGGGACGGAAGATCGTCCTGGGGATCCGCAGTGAGGATATCTACGACAAACTGTTCGTGTCCGAGGCGTCCCCCGACAATACGATCCGGGCCACCTGCGAGGTCGTCGAGCCCCTGGGGTCCGAGGTTTTTCTCTACCTCAATTCGGGCCGGCACACATTCGTTGCGCGGGTCGGGGCCCACAACCGCCCCGAGGTGAATAAGGACATGAGCGTTGTTCTGGACATGAGCAAGGTGCACTTCTTTGATCCGGAAACAGAGACAACGATCATTTAAGGATCTTTGGACCCTCATGGCCGGTCTGCTCCTGCCGCTGGCCGGTTTCTTTGTCTATGCTGTTCATGCGCAGGACGGATTCTTTCCGGTCCTCGCTCTCGCCCTTCTCGTCGATATTGCCATCCTTTTTTCTTTTCAGCGCCGTCTTCAGCGCAAACAGGCCGAGGTTGTCATCCAGAAGGAGGACTTCTTTGAGAAGACGAACCTTCTGAAGGCCGAGCTTGAGAACGATCGGGCCGAGATCGCGGCCTTCCGCGAAGAGATCGTGGCGTATGCGAAGCTGAAGGGGTTCGCAGAGAAGGTATCGAACAATCTGTCCCTGGACGATACGGCGGATGCCATTGCCCATGAGGTCGGGGAGATGCTTAAGTTCCCGGGGGCCACGCTCCTGCAGTATCTCATTGATCCCAAGACGGGTGGACTGGGACTGGTCCATTCACGGCGCGACGGACATGCGGTCGCGGTCCATAACAAGAACGGGGATATTTTTGACCGATGGGTGGTCAAGACACTCCAGCCGCTTTTGGTCCAGGACAGCCGCACGGATTTCCGTTTTGATACGGAGAAGGTCCCGGAGGAGGACCGCGGGGTTCGCTCGGTCCTGAGCGTGCCGCTTTTGGTGGGGACGCGGCTCATCGGGATCTTTCGTTTTGACAGTCCGGTCCCGGGGTCTTTTTCGAAAGAAGGCCTCCGGTTCCTCCGGACGATCGGAGATGTGGCGGCCGTTGCCCTTGAGAACGCCCAGCTTTTTGATCGTGTCGAGGACCTGGCCATCCGGGACAGCCTGACCGGGCTTTTTTTGAGACGGCATCTCTGGGGGCGTATCGCCGAAGAAGTGGGGCGGCACACGCGGCTCGAGACCCCCCTTTCTTTTCTGATGATCGACCTCGATCATTTCAGGAAATATAAC
>JAAYZZ010000133.1 GCA_012514595.1 Elusimicrobiota bacterium | reverse complement strand
TCTGGCGCAATTCAAGGCGCTCGATATCCACTGGCATTACTGGACCTTCAAGGCCATTAAGAACTATATGTTCCCCGACGGAGTTTATAGTTATGGCGCTAATGATCCCTGGGTCAACCGCGCCGGTCCGGACAGCGGATGGGATTCCTGGGCGCGTCTGTGGCCGACGCACAAAAAGCAGATGATCGCCTCGTGGCGGACGGAGAAGTTTTCACTGAATGCCCTGATCGTAAAGGAGATCCGTGATGCCTGTTGAAAAGATCACCAGCCCCCAGAACGGAGGCGTCAAGCGCGTGGCGCGGCTGCGCGGGAAAAAAGGGCGGGACGCCAAGAATCTCACGATCGTCGAGGGCGTACGGGAGGTCCGCCAGGCCCTGAATGCCGGATGCCGTATCGCATCGGCCTATGTGTGTTGTGAAGGCGTTTATCATTGCCCGCCGGAGACGATCGCGGAATTGCAGGCCCGGAAGATCAAGGTCTTTGATACGGCCTGCGGGGTGTTCGACAAGATGGCCTACGGGGACCGCAAGGATGGGGTCCTTGCGCTGGTCGAGCCGCCGGAGCTCAAGTTGTCGGACCTGAAACTGTCCCCACAGCCCCTGGTCGTGGTCCTGGAACGTGTGGAAAAGCCGGGAAATCTCGGGGCGGTCTTGAGGACCGCGGATGCGGCGGGTGTTGAGGCGGTCATTGTGTGCGATGAACTGTGCGATATCCACAATCCGAATGTGATCCGGGCGAGCCTGGGCGCGATCTTCGCGGTTCCGACGGTGTCGTGCACGAGTGAAGAGGCAATCGCCTTCCTTAAAGAGAAGGGGATCAAGACCGCGGCGGCCGTGGTCCAGGCGGAAGCGGACCTTTATGATGCGGACCTGAGAGGCGGGTGCGCGATCGTGATGGGGAGCGAGGACAAGGGGTTGAGCGACCTGTGGCGCACACGGGCCGATATCAAGCTCCGCATTCCGATGAAGGGCAAGGTCGATTCTTTGAATGTTTCGGTCTCGGCTGCTGTGGTCATCTATGAGGCCGTGAGGCAGCGATCATAAGAAAGAGAGGTATCGTATGAAGAAAGTCTTTTTTCTCGCCCTGGTCCTGTTCTGCGCGGGGAGGGGTTTCGCGGCGGATCTTGGCTCCCTGTTGGAGCAGGCGGCCCAAAGCCAGGCGGCGGGCCAGTCCCTTGAGACGGTCCGGTCCCTTCGAGAGGCGGTCCTGTCCGTCTGGGAGGAGATCCCTTTTACGGCCTTTAATACACGCCTCGTTTCCGGGGACAAGGATTTCTCGCCGAGGAGCAACAATTCCTACGGGCCCGGGGAGACCATTCATATCGTGACGGAACTGGCAGGGCATACGATCCTTCTTCAGGAGAAAGGGTACGCCATTGATGTGGCCACGGATCTTTACATCATGGACACGGAGGGGAACGTTCTTTCCGGTAAGGAGAATTTCGGGGCCTTTCATTTCGTGACGCCCATGCCGAATACGGAGTTCTTTCTGGAACTTCACTATACTTTGACCGGGGCTCCAGAAGGGGCATATGATCTAAAGACGGTCGTGCGCGACCTGAATTCCGATAAGCGCACGGATCTTGTGACTAGGGTTCGTATCCGCGGTTAGGAATCTTGATGAAGCTTTTTCTGTTCCTGTCCCATTCCGGTGTGGCCTCGCGCCGAAAGGCCTTTGAGGCTGTTGGGGTGGGGCGTGTTCAAGTCAATGGGAAGGTGGTATCCGAGCCGTC
>JAAYZZ010000132.1 GCA_012514595.1 Elusimicrobiota bacterium | reverse complement strand
CTTAGGGTTCGACCCCGGCCAGCCGCCCTCAATATAGTGGACCCCCGCCTCGTCGAGCTTAAGCGCGATCTTCTTTTTGTCGGCGATCGTAAAGGAGACCCCCTCGGCCTGAGAACCATCCCGGAGAGTGGTGTCGTAAATATAGACCTTATTCATAGAACCATGGCTCCTGACACCCAACACATGACACCCGAAATTCTTGCCTTGCCTGGGTGTCTGGCGTCAGGCGTCCCTTATTTTACCTTCTCCAACCCAAACGCCTTATGAAGCACCTTCACCGCGTCATTGACCTTGTCGAGATCAATGATGCACGAGATCGAGATCTCGGAGGTCGCGATCATCCCGATATTGATCGAGGCCTTGGCCAGCGCTTCGAACATCGAGGCCGCGATCCCGTGATGCGAGCGCATCCCGCTTCCCACGATCGAGACCCGCGCCACATTCCTGTCCTCCAGGACCTCACCGCCCCCGATCTTCGCAGAAACCTCTCGGGTGATCTTGAGCGCCCTGACCACGTCCGTCTTGGGGACCGTAAAAGAAATGTCGGTCTTCTTGGTATGGCTCACGTTCTGCACGATGACATCGACGTTGACCCCGGCGCGCGCGACCGCGTTAAAGAGCATGGCCGAAATGCCCGGCTTGTCCGGCACATCGCAGATCGTGACCTTGGCCTCATTCTTGTTGCAGGTGATCCCCGTTACCGCGATCTCCTCGATCTTCTTCTTGTTCTTGACGATCATGGTCCCTTCCTCCTTGGCATAGCTGGACCGCACATGAAGCGGTATGTTGAATCTTTTGGCGACCTCGATGGAGCGGGCCTGCATGACCTGGGCCCCGAGGGAGGCCATCTCAAGCATCTCATCGAAGGTGATCTCCCTGAGCTTCCTCGCCTCGGCAACGACCCGAGGGTCCGTCGTGTAGATCCCCGTCACATCGGTATAGATCTCGCAGACATCGGCGTTGATCGCCTTGGCCAGGGCCACCGCCGAAAGGTCGGACCCTCCGCGACCCAGGGTCGTGATATCCCCCTCGTCGGTCATCCCCTGGAAACCGGCGACGATCACGACCTTGCCTTCCTTAAAAGCCTTCTTGATGCGGGACCCGTCAATGTCATGGACCCGGGCCTTGCCGTGCACCTTGTCGGTGCGAAAACCCGCCTGAAAACCTGTAAGCGCCACGGACTCAACACCCTTTTCCCGGACCGCCATCGCAAGAAGCGACGAGCTGATCTGCTCTCCCGACGCCAGTAAAAGATCCATCTCTCGGTCCGTTGGATTCTTGGCGATCTTGGCTGCCAGTTCGATCAGATCATCCGTCGTATCCGCCATGGCGGACACCACGACCGCAACATCCGTGTTCTTGTTCTTGTAAGAGCAGATCCTCTCGGCCACGGCCTTGATGCGGTCCGCGTCCTTGACCGATGAACCGCCGTATTTCTGGACAACGATCCTCTTCTTCATAGCGCTTCCACCTTCACCCTTTCATGAAATAACGGACCATCTCTTCTCCGCTCTGAAGAACGAGACCAGTCTTCCCGGCGGAGGTTTCATTGTATCCATCGGCGCTGTTCGGTTCAATCCCTTTTCCGAACATGACAAAGGGAACAGGCGCGCGCGTATGCGTCCTCTTGGCGATCGGGGTAGGGTGATCCGGGGTCACCAGGACCCGGAAATCGTCACGGCCCTTGAACGCCTCCAGGACCGTCGCCACAACATGACGGTCAAAACTCTCCACCGCCTCGATCTTGGCCTTCACATCCCCGTTGTGCCCGGCCTCATCGGTCGCCTCCACATGGACGTAGACAAAATCCTTGGCCTTAAGAGAGGCCAGGGCATAATCGGCCTTGCCTTTGTAGTTCGTGTCATAGTATCCCGTCGCCCCGGGGACCGTAATGACATCCAGCCCCACAAGACGGCCGATGCCGT
>JAAYZZ010000131.1 GCA_012514595.1 Elusimicrobiota bacterium | reverse complement strand
GCCTTCTCGCCGAGAAGTGTATTGGTGAGGGGGATCTTTATCTCTATCATGTGGTCGATGATCCGAAGGATGTGGTCCAGATCATCAAGGAGTTCTACCGCAAGGGAAAGAAGAAGGCGTAAGGTATGGCCCGAAAGCCCCGTGTCATTGTCCTGAGGACCGCAGGAACCAACTGCAATCTGGAGACCGCCTTTGCCTTTGAGCAGTGCGGGGCGCTCGTCGACCAGGTGCATCTGGAGGAGCTTTTTGCGGGACGCAGGAAACTGTCCGATTACCAGATCATGGCCCTTCC
Organism: Elusimicrobiota bacterium; assembly: GCA_012514595.1. Taxonomy (GTDB): domain Bacteria; phylum Omnitrophota; class Gorgyraeia; order Zapsychrales; family Fredricksoniimonadaceae; genus JAAYZZ01. The sequence goes on along the minus strand of JAAYZZ010000131.1, from coordinate 2,978 downwards.
CGGCGGGTTCAGCTACGGCGATGATATCGCCTCAGGCAAGATCTTTGCCAATGAGATGCGCCTGCGTCTGGGGCAGGAGATCGCGCGTTTTATCAAGGATGGAAAATTGATCATCGGGATCTGCAACGGATTCCAGATCCTCGTCAAGGCCGGGATCCTGCCCGGGCCTTTCTCTCCGTCGGGGACGCTCAAGCAGACAGCGACCTTGTTCCACAATGATTCCGGAAAGTTCGAGGACCGCTGGACACATCTGAAGGTCTCGGGGAAATGCGTCTGGACGCGCGGGATGGAGGATGTCGTCTATTTCCCCGTCGCGCACGGAGAGGGGAAATTCATCCCCCTGGATACGAAAGTCCTCAAGGACCTCCCGAAGAACGGGCAGGTTGTCTTTCGTTATTGCCGGGCCGATGGGGCCCTTGCCGAAGGGGAGTATCCTCTGAATCCGAACGGCGCGGTGGATGACATCGCCGGGATCACGGACAGGACCGGCCGTATCCTGGGGCTCATGCCGCATCCGGAGAGGCATTTCCTTTCGCGGCAGCATCCCTTCTGGACGCGTCTCAATAAGAAAGAAAAGTTGGGCGACGGGGCCCTTCTTTTTAAGAACGGCGTGGAGCATGTGAAGAAGAGCCTATTATGAAAAAAAGACTGACATATAAAACGGCCGGAGTTGACATCGTTGAGGCGGACCGATTCGTGGCCGCGATCAAGGGGATGGTGAAGTCCACCCGCGTCCCCGGCGTCATGGATAAGACCCGGGCCTTTGGGTCCCTGTTCGCGCTCCCCAAGGGTTACAGGGAGCCGGTCCTTGTCTCGTCGACCGACGGGGTGGGAACGAAACTCCTGGTGGCCAATACGATCGGCAGGCACGATACCGTCGGGATCGATCTGGTCGCGATGAACGTCAATGACGTGCTCTGTGTCGGGGCGAAACCCTTGTTCTTTCTGGATTATGTGGCCTGCGGCCGTCTGGACAGGAAGGTCCTGGTCGATGTGATGAAGGGGATCGCGGAAGGATGTCGTCAGGCCGGGTGTGCCCTGATCGGCGGAGAGACGGCCGAGATGCCCGGAATGTACAAGGTCGAGGATTACGATCTTGCGGGATTTACGGTTGGGATCGTGGACCGAAAGAAGATGATCGATGGTTCCCGCATGAAGGCGGGGGATATCATCGTCGGCCTTCCTTCCAGCGGAGTGCACTCCAATGGCTATTCCCTGGTCCGTAAAGTCTTCTCAAAGGCCGATCAGAAGAAATACGCGAAGCTGATCCTCGAGCCTACGCGCATCTATGTGAAGAACGTGCTTCCTGTTGTCGAGAAGTTTGATGTGCGCGGCATGGCGCACAATACGGGCGGCGCCTTCTATGAAAAGCTCACCAAGTCACTTCCCGACGGTCTCGCCTTCCGCGTTCAGAAAGGGACCTGGCCTGTCCCCGAGATCTTTGTTCATATCGTCCGCAAGGCGGACATCGAGGAGAAAGAACTGTACCGGACCTTTAACATGGGGATCGGGTTCATTCTCGTCGTCAAGAAGACGGACGTGAAGGGCGTTCAGGCGCTTCTCAAAAGAACGGGTACGCCGTCCTATGTGATCGGCGAGGTCGTTCGGCGGACAAAAGAAAAGATGGAGTTTGTTTGAAGGGGAAGAACGGGAGACGCTGGATGTAAGACGGAGGATTTTCCGTCCATCGTTGTTCGTTTCACGTCTTATCAGTTAATCTATGAAAATACTCGTGATCGGTTCAGGCGGCCGGGAACACGCGCTCTGCTGGAAGATCAAACAGAGCTCGAAGGTGACGCATCTTTACTGCGCGCCGGGCAACGGCGGGATCTCCGAGATCGCCCAGTGTGTGGACATCAAGGCGGACGACATCGTGGCGCTTGCGGATTTTGTGCATCAGGAGAAGATCGATCTCACGGTCGTGGGTCCCGAGGTTCCGCTTGTCGCGGGGATCGTGGATCTCTTTGAGGAAGAAGGATTGCGCGTGTTCGGGCCTTCGAAGGCCGCCGCCCGTCTTGAGGGCAGCAAGGTCTTCTCCAAGAATTTCATGAAGCGATGGGAGATCCCGACGGCAAAATACGCCTCGTTCTCTGATATGAACGCGGCGCTCTCCTATCTCGCCGAGGTTCGCTGCCCGGTCGTTGTCAAGGCGAGCGGCCTGGCAGCCGGAAAAGGTGTCATTATCTGCCATGATCGTCAGCAGGCTGAGACTGCGGTGCGACAGATCATGGGAGAGCGGATCTTCAAGGACGCGGGCACGAGCCTTGTCGTCGAGGAATTTCTTGAAGGGGAAGAGGTTTCGGTCCTCGCGGTCTGTGACGGGAAGGATTTTCTGCTCCTTCAGTCGTCACAGGATCACAAAAGGGTTTTTGATGATGACAAGGGCCCGAATACGGGTGGCATGGGGGCCTATTCCCCCGCACCGGTCGCAACCCCTGGCCTTTTGAAGACGATCGCGGAGACCATCATCCGTCCCGTTGTGGAGGGAATGGCAGAGGAGGGTTCTCCGTTCAAGGGTATTCTTTATGCCGGGGTCATGGTCACGTCGGAGGGCCCGAAGGTGTTGGAGTTCAATACGCGTTTCGGGGATCCCGAGGCCCAGGCCATCCTGCCGCGGCTCAAGACGGATCTCGTGGATGTTCTTTTGGCCTCGGCCGAAGGGCGGCTCGGGGATGTTGTTCTGGAGTGGGATGATCGGGCGTGTGTCTGTGTCGTGATGGCGTCGGGCGGTTATCCGGGAGAATATGCCGCCGGCCGAGAGATCGAAGGTCTTTTGGATGTTCCTGCGGAGACGATCGTGTTCCACGCCGGGACGCGCAGGGATGGAGAGAAGGTCCTCACGTCCGGCGGCCGGGTCCTTGGGGTCACGGCCCTGGGGGAGGGGATCGCCCTTGCGATCGAGAAGGCCTATGCCGGGGTCGCCCGGATCTCTTTTGACGGCGCGCACTGGCGGAAAGATATAGGGAAGAGGGCGCTGG
>JAAYZZ010000130.1 GCA_012514595.1 Elusimicrobiota bacterium | reverse complement strand
GCGGACATCATTCCGGCGATCAGGGCCTCCGCCGATGTCAAGCGCGGTCAGCTCATCCGGATCGCATCCTTTCTTTGGGAGGCCTCGCCCGATAGGACCCGCGGACGCATGACCGTGGGGCTTGATCCGCGCGTTCTGTCGGCTGAAGAGCATGCGCGGATCCGTCGGACATCTTCCAAGGGCGGGGAGTTCTTCCTTTTGCGCGATGTGGCGGGATTGCCCCTCTCTCTCCCAGGAAGTGAGGAGGGACCCTTGGCCATGACGCCGGGGGTCGTCCGTGATTTTGTGGAGGAAGGCGCCCGTAAGACCTATCGCAGCGGCAATCTCCTCTGGAAGAGGGAGTGGCGGTTGCGCGCTCTGGCGAGGATGGTCGTGTGGGCTGTTCAGGTCAAGGCCGTCACGGAACAGGCGCGGCTGTTCCTGGGGCCGCGCCGGGGCGGTTATGACTGGGCCGCTTTTGTGGCGCGTCACCCGGCGGAGGATGCCGTGGACCTTGAGGTGCTGCGGCCCCGTCTGGATCCGGCCGTTTCTCCGTCCTTGACCTTCCGAGCCTCGGTCCGTTCTCATATTGAAAATAACCGTCTCTGGCTCAAGCGCCGTCTGGGGATCCCCCTGGCCATGGGAACCTTTCCCGCCGCCGGGGCGGGTGCGGTGAGAGGGCAGATGCCCTTTGTCCTGGCCGGGGCCGCGTTGGCCTTGGCATTTATTGGGGCCGGGGCGCTGATATTCTTTTCTTTTCCCGGGGTTTGGGCGTGGTTCCTCGCGCGCGCGACCGCGCCATTGTCCCTGTCCCGTAAGATCTTTATCGGGGGCATCCTCATCATCGGAGGGGTCCTCGCCTCCTCGCGCGCATTTCGCGTCGGGGCCTTCTCGAAGGTCCGTGATTTCTATGAAAGGATCGCCCGCGAACGCGGGATCGATCTCAAGGCCGTGGCTATTTATCTTGAGGTGGACGCCCTCTTCTTCACCCTGAACCGTGCGGTCGATCTCCTGATCAGGGGGGTCGGGACCGCCGTGATCATCAATACCAGCCTTCTGGTCTCCGGACGGATCGTGCCCCTGGCCCTGGTCCTGGCCTTTTTCTCCTATCTTCTGGTGGGGGGCCTGGTGCGGGTGGTGTCTCTCGCCATTTGGAACACCCGCAGGACCGATGTACGGCTCCGTCAGATGATGTGGGTCGTGTGGGCCCCGTTCGTGGGGAGCCTGGTGCCCCTGATCATCGTCTTCGGTCAGAAAGGCCTGTGGCATCTTTTGCGGCGGATGCAAGCGCTTCTCCGGAGCCCGTCGGACCCGGCCCGGGTCCGGTCCGAGCACAAGATGCCGTCCCGTGAAGAGGTCGACCGGCATGTCCGCACCCTGGGCGATCTCATGGATGCGATACGGTTCCCGCGTGTGGACCCGGGATTCTTGACAGAGGTCTTGGCCGGGATGAAAGGGGTCCGGCACGCTCCGTACAAGAATATCTTCGTCGGTCTCATGGTCGACCAGCGCGTTTGCTATGTGCCTGCACGCGGGGTGTTCCAGGATATCGATGCGACAGCCTTTGTGGATGACGCAGGGCGTTCCTGGATCCTGCTCGCCGAGGATCTGAAGGATCGGGACAGGTCCGAGACACTAAGGAGCCTGGTCCACGAGGTCGCGGTCCTCCATGGGGATCCCCATGAAGAGGCCCGGAAGCTTGAGTTGTTGTTCCTGCCGAAGATCCTTTGCATGACCTCTGCCAGTCGTCTGACATCCGCGCAGGCGGAGGCGATCGTTCCGTCCCTGAACACGCGCCCGGCCCTTGAGTCGGAGATCCGCGGGCTTCGGCGCGGGCTGGAGATCGCCGAGGGAATCGTTCGGTCCCTGGCCCAGGACCGGGTGTCCGGGGCCCTTTTGGTCCAGGGATTGCTCGAGGGGACGGTCCGCTTCACAGGGAGCGGCGACGTCGAGATCGCGGTTCTCCCGACGCCCGACGGAGAGATCCCTGGGCTTATTCTCAACGAGACATGCCAGAAGACCCTGATGCAGATCATCATAGCGCATCTGCGCCTTATTCTGGGCTGTGCCAACATGCCTGCCGGAAAGATCGAGGATTTTATTGAGGAGAACATTGTCAACATTGTTCATGCCTGCGCGGTCTATGTGGGATGCTATCACACGCTCGACGACAAGACGGTCTACTATGTCGACAAGGAAGGAGTTTCGATCGACAGCGGAGAGCCCATTGCCTGGATCGAGCGCCGTCTGTCCGCGTCTCTTCAGGGGGCGGTGATCGAGGAGCCGGTCTATTTCTGTTTCTGCGATGTCGGCGAG
>JAAYZZ010000129.1 GCA_012514595.1 Elusimicrobiota bacterium | reverse complement strand
TGCGGCTCTTTGGTGAAATCCTCGAGGATCTTGCGCATCAGGGCGCCCTTGGGGTGATAGAACACGAGCCCCGCCCCGGCCTCCTCGTGGTAGATCTTGAAAAGGTCCAGCTCCTGGCCGATCTTGCGGTGATCGCGCCGTTCCGCCTCCTCGAGCATCTTGAGATACGCGGCCTGCTCCTCTTTCGTCGGAAAGCAGGTGCCGTAGATCCGCTGGAGCATGGCGTTCTTCTCGTCGCCGCGCCAGTACGCCCCGGCCACGGACTGGAGCTTGAAGGCCTTGATCGCGCCCGTCGAGGCCGCATGCGGCCCCTTACACAGGTCCACAAACTCCCCTTCTCCCGTCGTAAAGATGGAAACTTTCTCGTCGGGGATCGCGTCGATCAATTCCAGTTTATACGTCTCGTTCTGCTTGCGGAAGAGCTCTTGGGCCTCGGCCCGGGGCAGAAAAGACTGGGTGATGGGAAGATCGCGATTGATGATCTTCTGCATCGCCTTCTCGATGGCCTTGAGGTCCTGGTCGGAAAAAGGATCTTTCTTGTCAAAGTCGTAATAGAATCCGTTCTCGATGGCGGGACCGATCGCGACCTTCACGTCGGGCCAGAGCTGCTTGACGGCCTGGGCCATGACGTGCGCGCAGGAATGACGAAGGTGATCGATGTCTTTGGAGTAGTCCATAGGATGAAAAATGACCCGGCGTCGTTCAAACACGTTCACGTTTGAACTCTGCCGGGTACCGCCAAGCCTCACCGGTCCCAAGACCGGTGCCAGCCAAGCGGAGCCCCCCTATCCGAATAAAGGGGCGAAGCCTGGTGGACCCGAGAGGACTCGAACCTCTGACCTCTTCCATGTCAAGGAAGCGCTCTAACCAAACTGAGCTACGGGTCCAAAATTTTTCCAAGTATATCCTGTCGCCGCGCCGCCGACAAGGGATTTCTTTATGGGCAAGGAGGGAATTGAACCCTCAAGGCCTTTCGGCCAAAGGATTTTAAGTCCTTCGTGTATACCATTCCACCACTTGCCCCGTGAAAGGGAAGAAAGGTGCGGACCGGAATTGAACCGGTGTAAACGGTTTTGCAGACCGCTGCCTAACCTCTTGGCTACCGCACCAAAATCTATTTCAAGGAACGAAGCGCCGCCTTCACGATATCATCCACATCCGCAAGAGCACCCTCACCGACATCTCCACAGGCCAACCGCCCCTTTTTCGACGGAACAACCACAACGCCTCTTTTTTTCAACGTCGAAAGATTGGCCTGGACCGCCGGGCTCGTATACATCCCTGTATTCATGGCCGGAGCGATGAGAAGAGGCGCGCGGGTCGCCATCGCGGTCGCGGTCAGAAGATCGTCGGCAATGCCGGATGCAATCTTTCCGATCACGTTCGCCGTGCAGGGCGCGATGAGAAAAAGATCGGACTTCGCAAGGGACACATGCGTCGCATCCCAGTCGAAATCGCGGGAGAACATATCAGAGAACACGGCCCCCCCGGACAAGGCCTCGAACAAAAGCGGTGTCACAAACTTCTGGGCGCAGGCGGTCATCACCACGCGGACCTCGCAGCCATGATCCTGTAGACGGCGAACAATGTCCCCCGCCTTGTAGACCGCCACGCTCCCGGTGACCCCCAGGACGACCTTGACAACCTTGGACGCCATGAACTTCCTTACTTGTTCTTCTTGGCCGCGGCTTTCTCGAGGGCTTCGCGGATCTCAAGTGCCTGCTTGTCGATCACCTTGCCGTCGCGGATCTCCTTGAGCGCGATCGTCGCGATCCGATCGCCGGGCTCGGTCTCGACGAGCTTCGGCTGCCCGGCCGCCAGTTCCTGCGCCCGGCGGGATGCCAGGACGGAAAGATGGTATACGTTGTGGCTCACCTGGGGCAGGACCTGTTCCAGAGGAATGTATGTCATGATCTTTCTTCTCCTTGAGCTAAAATAGTGTCCTTATATAACACGCACCGCCGGAAATGTCAACGCCGCTCACAAAAGCTCCCGCTCCAGGACCGTCTCCAGGTCCCGAAAGGCGCGGTCGAGATCATCGTTGACAATGACCTGGTCATAACGGGGGGCCTCTTTCATCTCCTTCGCCGCTGTCTTCAGCCGCAGACGAATGGCCTCGGCAGGGTCTGTGCCGCGCCCTTTGAGCCGACGCTCCAGTTCCTTCATCGTCGGTGTCTGCACAAAGATGCTCAAGGCCTTCGGGATCCTCCGACGGACCGCCCGTGCCCCCTGGACATCGATGCACAAAAGAACGCTCCGTCCCTGACGGAGATTCTCGCGGACCGCCTTCATGGGCGTCCCGTAGCAGTGGTCGAAGACCCTGGCCCACTCAAGGAACTGCCCGGTCCGTGCCTTGTAGGCGAACATGCGCGGGGACAAAAACAAATATTCCCGGCCGTGGCGCTCTTTCCCTCGCGGCTTTCGGGTCGTGGCCGAGACGGAACGGACGACACGCCCCTTCCATCGGGGCGAGGACAAAAGCCTGTCGTGCAGGGTCGTCTTGCCGGCGCCCGATGGACCCGAGAGAATGACGACCCGCGCTTTAAGCTTTTTTCTCGTCGATGACATACAACTGGTTGTCCTCTACCTTGTAATAGAAGGGAACCACCATGACCTTGGGATACCTTTCGCGGATCCTCTTCGCCTCCGAGAGAACGAAATCGACCTCGTTGCCGATCTCGAAAAGAGGAGCAAGCTGAATGAAGTGCTCCTCGGCCTTGGCCCGATCCCATCCGGCATTCTCGACGAGACCCGCAACAAAAGCCTCCCGCCGGTCCGCCACATGCACCATGCCGCAATGATTGTGCGCGATGAGCGCGATATGCCGAACGCCTCCGACGCCGATCGCATAGGAGACCTTGAACTCGCTGTGGCGAAGGCTTCCCCCGCCGGTGCGAAGAATATAGGCAAAATTCTCCGGCAACCGGAACTGCTTGCGGTTGTCCATGCACATCCCGATCAGGATCTGGGCCCGTTCGAACTTCTCGAACATCTCCTCCATATTCTGGGACCGCAAGAGAACCTCAAAAGGCGTATTCTTCAAAGTCTCCGGAAGGTCCTTGCTCGACCGAATAGGGAGAAAGAGCTCGCTCTTCATTCGACATTGTTCCCCTGTTCGCGGACCTTCTCGATCTTGCTCTTGAGCGCGATCACCGCACGCGACACGACCTCATCCATCAGTTTGGACCCCATGGTGTTGGTCTCGCGCTGCATCTCCTGGGCGATAAAATCGAGCTTCTTTCCGACGGGAACATCGCTCTTTAACAGCGCCCGCATCTCCTCGATATAATGCGTGAACCGGGCGATCTCCTCATTGATATCGATGCTCTTCTGAAAAGAAGAGAACTCCTCGGGCTTCAAAGCCCTCTGCTTGTCCTTGAGGATCTCGGCGGAACGCTTCGAGATGATCTTGAGCTGCCCCGACATGCGCTTGAGCTTATCCCCGACGTCCATGGCCAGGCTCTTGCCTTCCCGCTCGCGCATCACCCGCAGCCCCTTGATGCACTTGACGAGCCCTTTCTCGACGGAAGGCCAGAGAACGGCCGCCTCAACAAAGACCTCTCGAGCATCCACCACCCCCGGCATACCGATCAGGTCCGCGAGGGTCAGGTTGTTCACGAGCTTGTATTTTTTCTCGATGCTTCTGGCGTGTCTCAGATACTCCTCGATCATATCCTCGTTGAAAGAGACGTTGTTCCCGGGCTTGTCCGTGATCTTGACCGAAACTGTCACGCGCCCGCGGGAAAGCTCCTTGGAGACCATCTCGCGGACCTTGTTCTCAACCGATCCGAACCCAACGGGCAGATAGACCGCCATGTCGAGAAATCGATGGTTCACGCTCTTGACCTCAATGATCCCCTTCACCTTCCCGACGCTGAAAGGCGCTGTCCCGAATCCCGTCATCCCTTTGATCATCTGTTCTCCTCCCTCACGACCGGATGATGCCCAGGATCCTGTCCAGGTCATCCAGCGAATAATATTCGATCACAACCTTACCCTTATTCTTTCGACTGTTCTCGACGGAAACCTTGGTGCCGAGGATGTTGCGAAGCTCCTCCTCGAGCCGAAGGACCTCCGGGTCCTTAAGGCGCGCCTTATTTTTCTTGGCCGACCGTTTGGCGCCTGCTGCAGCCTTGACCCTCTCCTCGGCCTCGCGCACGGACAGCCCCTTCTGAACGATCTCCAAGAAAAGCAGCATCTGCGCATTCGCATCCTCCAGAGACAGGAGCGTGCGCGCATGCCCTTCGGAAACCTTTCCGTCGGAGACGGCCTGAAGAATATCTTTGGGGAGCTTCAAAAGACGCAGGAGATTGGCGATCGTGACCCGATCCTTTCCGACGGACTTGGCCACATCTTCCTGCGTATATCCGAATTCATCGACGAGACGATGATAACTTTCGGCCTTCTCAACCGGGTTGAGCTCCTCCCGCTGGACATTCTCGACGAGCGCCAAGACCAGGGCCTCGCGGTCGGTGGCCTCCTTCACGACAACGGGGACCTCTTCCATCTTGAGCCGACGCGCGGCCTTGAGGCGCCGCTCCCCGGCGATCACCTCATAACCGTCCGCGGCCTTCCGGACCACGATCGGCTGAAGGAACCCCTGCTCCCGAATCGAGGCCGCCAGCTCGTCCAGACGGCCCTCGTCATAATTCTGACGCGGCTGGAGCCGGTTGTCGCGGATCAGAGAGGTGCGGATTTTCTGTGAGCCCCCCTCTGCCAGGACGCTTGTTTTTTCCGGAATCAACGCGGACAAGCCCTTACCTAAAGCCATAAATTCTCCGTGTGTAAATACTTGCTGTATAATGATTTAAGCATTTTTCCTTATCAGCTCGCTTGCAAGTTCCGCGTATTTCTTCGCCCCAACAGACTGGCTGTCATACAGATCGATCGGCTTGCCGTGGCTCGGCGCTTCGCTCAATCGAATATTTCTGGGGATCACTGTCTCAAAAACCTTATCTTTGAAATAGGTTTTAATCTCTCCGATCACTTCATTCGTCAAATTCGTTCGGAAATCCGCCATGGTCATGAGAACGCCCTCAATAGCCAAGGAAGGATTGAGACTTTCCCGAATAAGATGGATCGTATTCAAAAGCTGGGAAACCCCTTCGAGGGCGTAAAACTCGCACTGGATCGGGATCAACAACGAATCGGCTGCGACCAGGGCATTCAGAGTCAAGAGGCCTAGGGACGGCGGAGAATCGATAATAATAAAATCATATTCTGCCCGAACTTCTGCCAGAGCTTTTTTAAGACGATTCTCTCT
>JAAYZZ010000128.1 GCA_012514595.1 Elusimicrobiota bacterium | reverse complement strand
CGACAAGGAAGGAGTTTCGATCGACAGCGGAGAGCCCATTGCCTGGATCGAGCGCCGTCTGTCCGCGTCTCTTCAGGGGGCGGTGATCGAGGAGCCGGTCTATTTCTGTTTCTGCGATGTCGGCGAGTTCTCTTCATTCTTTGGGGCGGATCGGGGGGCCCTGGCCCGTTACGGCTCCTGCAGCAGCCATGTCGTTTCAAGCCTTCATGAGGGGAGCCGCGGCCGGCATTTGTCATTTGTGATGACGCGGGAGTTCTTCATGGCCCTTTCCTGCGATGATCTGCAGTACGGGATCATCAGGAACCGCGGGTTCCAGGCCGCTCAAAAGATCCGGCATCCTGACGGCCTGCGTGTCCTGGCAGACCATCAGAGGATCGGTCTTCGTTTTTCGCGGATCTTTGACGAGGCTCCGGCCTTTCCGGTCCGGGAGGATGATCCGGCCTACGGGGTCCGCTCTCTCGACGAACTTCAGAAACGGGAGCGGGACATTCGTCTGAATCCCTGGAAACTCGGAACCCAGGATGGAGGGGTCCTGGAGATCTTTTTTGATGAGGAGCTGGAACAGCTTCTCGGGTCGATTCACCTTGCGGGAACGATCCTCGAACATATCATGCAGAGCGGGACGGAGGCGATGGGGCAGGCGACGATCGTCCCGGCCTTGTTTGGCCTCACCATTGTCCTGACGGAGCGATCGGACCGTCTCCTCGTTCCGGACCAGGAGCGGGGGGTGTTCTATGTGAACGGGACGCTGATGCGGAATTTGGTCGCGGAGGATGCGGCGATCGCCCGTGCACTCTTTTTCTCGGCCTTCGGAGGGGCGGTCATGGAACGCTGTCAGTTCTGTCACTTTCTTACGCCTCTTTCCAGCAGTCATTACCGGGCGGCGGATGTCCGGTTCTTCCTGTACAAATTTGAGGAAAGGATCGTTCCGCCCCAGGTCGTTCTGGACCTTCTCCGGCGTCATTTTACGGATCAGGGAGGATGGATGGCCGCGTTCTCTTCCGATCCTGTTCTCGAGGAAAGAAGGAAGGATGTCGAGAGCGTGAGGTTGCGTCTGGGAGAGGTCCTGGATGCCACCCTCGCCTTTCGTGGGGGGACACTCGATGCGAATCTGGAGCTTTGCGCGCGGACGTTCAACCGGTTCCGGGATGAGATGCTGTTCATGGTCCTGGACATCTGGCTTGAGGAGGCGGTCGTGATCCTGTCCAGGGCCCGCGAGATGATGCTCGATGAGATGTCCCGTCGGGATATCAAGGGTTTTGGCGGGTCCGGATTCACGTTCCTGGCGGGATCGTGGAGGATCCTTCTCAACTATACGGACCATAGCCGCTTTTTCATCCAGAGGATTATTCCCGAGATCGTTGCGGCCCATGCGATCGGCCCGGAACAGGACGCGATGACGGATGTCCTGGGACGCGCCTTGTCGGATCTTGTGCAAAAGAACCCGTTCTGGAACGAGAACGGAGCGGGGGCCGCTCTCTCCGTCGGGAGAGAGAACGCCGATGTGGTGCGTTCAGCTCTTAAGGGTGTCGGGATCCAGCTGAATGAGAAAAGTCCGGCGGCCGCCAGGCTTGGTCTTTATCAGACCGCGCTCACGGTCTGCCGCGATGTCTATGATCTCCCGGCCGCGTTCAGATATTTGGACCAGATCTTCTCTGCTTCGGAGAGAGGCGGGGCCGCAGTGAGGCTTGCGGCGTGTCACGCCCGGGACAGCCTTTTTCTTCAGGCGTTCTTCTTTAATACGGTCCGATTGTTCTATCCGCCGGAAGCCGCGGCGCGGGCCGCGGCCGGGGAGTGGATGGGGCTCGCGGACGGGAAGGACCCGAGCTCTCTCGGAGCGGAAGAGACGTTCTATCGTGCTGGTCTTGCCATGATGTGGAAGGACCCCCGGACCGCCCTGGAGTCCTTGACGGCCTTCCTGCACAAGGCCCGTGACCCCGGGCTTCTTCCCTCGCTATTCGATGCGATCTATGCCTATGCGCTACTGGTCCGCTGGATGATCGATCGCGGGGACTGGGAGGAGGACCCGGCCACCGCATCTGTTCTGGATGACATCCTGGTCCGTGCGGCCGACGAGTATCCCGGGGCCCGGGACAGCCTTCTTCTGGTCGAGTATTTTATCCGACGGGAGGATGAGGAGTTCCTGGCCCGTTTTGCCAATTTCCGGGATACGGG
>JAAYZZ010000127.1 GCA_012514595.1 Elusimicrobiota bacterium | reverse complement strand
GCCGCTTCTTTGGTTGTCTCGCGATCCCGTCTTTATTCTGATGTCTGGCGCGGGATCCCCGGGGTACAGGCGATCGTGTTGAGAAACATTGAAATGTCACGGCGGGACATTCTTGAGGTCCTTTCTTTGTTTGAGAAGGCTCGGGAGGACTTGTCTGTGCGGGGTTTTCTTAAGGAGAGGGTTGATCGGCTCGAGCCGCATATTTTTTAGTTATGGATATTAATACGCGATACTTTCCTAAAGACGTTGAAGAAAAGCGTCTCAAGCTGTGGGACGCTCAGAGGCCTTTTCATGCGACGGCCGAGAAGTCGAAGAAGGGCGCCTTCACCATTGTCATTCCGCCGCCGAACGTGACGGGCGTTCTCCACATGGGGCATGCCCTCAACAATACTTTGCAGGATATTCTGACCCGCTACAAACGCATGCAGGGTTTTGATGCGCTCTGGATGCCCGGAACAGACCATGCCGGGATCGCGACCCAGAATGTCGTCGAAAAGCAGATCGCCAAGGAGGGGCTTACGCGGGAGACCCTTGGCCGGGAGAAGTTCACGGAGCGTCTCTGGGAGTGGAAGAAGAAGAACGGGGACACGATCATCAATCAGCTGCACAAGCTGGGGAGCTCCTGCGACTGGGACCGCACGCGTTTCACGATGGACGAGGATTACTCCGAGGCCGTGAAGGAGGTCTTTGTTGAGCTCTACAAACGCGGCCTCATCTATCAGGGGCACTACATCATCAACTGGTGCCCGCGCTGCGAGACCGCGCTTGCGGATGAGGAAGCCGAGCACAAGGACCACAACGGCAATCTCTGGCATATCCAGTATCCTTTCAAGGACAATCCGGATGAATTCGTGACCGTGGCGACCACCCGCCCCGAGACCATGCTGGGGGACACGGCGGTCGCGGTCAACCCGGCGGATGGGCGGTATGCCCATCTGATCGGAAAGACCCTGGTCCTGCCCCTGATCCACCGCGAGATCAAGATCATCGCCGATGACTTTGTGGATTCTTCTTTCGGGACCGGTGCCGTCAAGGTGACGCCCGCGCATGATCCCAATGACTTTGCCATGGGGCGTCGGCATAACCTTGAGTTCATCAACATCATGCATCCCAACGGCATTCTCAACAAGAATGCCGGGGCCTTCGAGGGGCTGGACCGTTTCGAGGGGCGCAAGGCAGTGGTGAAGGCCCTTAAGGACGAGGGGCGCCTTCTCAAGATCGAGAGCCACGCGCACGCGGTGAGGCGCTGTTATCGCTGCGACACGGTCGTGGAACCGTATCTTTCGAAGCAGTGGTTCGTGAAGATGAAGCCGCTGGCCGACAAGGCCCTTGCGGCCTTCAGAGCGGGAAAGCCGCGGATCACCCCCAAGAGGTGGGAGAAGGTCTATGAGAACTGGCTCGTCGATATCCGCGACTGGTGCATCTCGCGTCAGATCTGGTGGGGGCATCGAATTCCGGTCTGGTACGACGAGGAAGGATCCCCGTTCGTGGCCAAGACCGAAGTCGAGGCCAGGGCGCAGGCAAGGGCCAAACATGGGAAAGACGTGCCCTTGAAACAGGACCCCGATGTCCTGGATACCTGGTTTTCGTCGTGGTTGTGGCCGTTCGCGACCCTCGGCTGGCCGAAGCAGGGCGCGGACCTTTCGTATTTTTATCCGACAGCTACTCTTTTCACGGCACCCGAGATCATCTTCTTCTGGGTCGCGCGTATGGTGATGGCGGGTCTTGAGTTCATGGGGGAAGTTCCTTTCTCAGATGTTGTCCTTCACGGGACCGTGCGCGATGCCAAGGGGCGCAAGATGTCCAAGTCCCTGGGGAATGCCCTTGACCCTTTGGAGATCATCGGCGAGTACGGGGCCGATGCGCTTCGTTTCAGCATGGTCCTGAATTCCGGACAGGATATTTTCATCTCCAAGGACAAGTTCGAGATCGGCCGTAATTTCGCCAACAAGCTCTGGAATGCCTCACGGCTTGTCATGATGAATACGACGCCTGAGACGCGGACGACGGACTGGAAAGCCCTGGACCAGGGGGCGCTTGATGTGACCTCCCGCTGGATCCTCTCGCGCTATCAGGGCGCGCTCGCGCAGGTCTCGGAGGCGATCGAGGATTACCGGTACTCCGAGAGTATCAATATCCTTTACGATTTCTTCTGGTCGACGTATTGCGACTGGTATCTGGAGATGGTGAAGACCAAGTTCGATGACGCCACGACCCAGAGGGTCGCGTCCTTGGTCCTGCGCGGGATCCTCAAGATGCTCCATCCCTTTATTCCTTTCGTGACCGAGGAGATCTACGAACAGTTCACGGGCCGCGAGGTGGCGTTGACCAATGAGCCCTGGCCTTCTGTGGAGGCCCGCTGGCACGATCAGGACGTGGATGCGGCGGTGGGGGGGCTCATCGATATCGCGACCGGCATCCGGAACATCCGGGCCCAGTGGAATATCAAACCCCAGGATGAGGTGGCAGCGGTCTTTGTGGGCCCGTCGGAAGAGTCCCTGGCGCTTCTTAAGGAGAATGCGGATATCGTCAGGAAGCTCGTCCGTCTGGGGACCGTAACCTTTGAGACAAAGGCCGTGACCGTCCGGAATGCCGCCGGGGGTGTGGCCGGCGAGGTCCGGTATTTTATCCCCCTCGGTGAGCTGATCGATCTCGAGAAGGAGAAGGCGCGTCTCAAGGACCTGATCTCCCAGCAGGAGAAGGCCGCAGGCTCCATCGAGGCGCGTCTTAATAATCCGGGTTTTGTCCAGAAGGCCCCGCCAGAGGTCATTGAGAAGGAGCGGGAGCGCATGGACCTTCTGCGTGCCAAGAACGCGGAATTGTCCCGGGCCCTCCAGAGTCTCGCCTGAAAAAGACCAACCTTTTCTTGTCCGGGCCCGGGAAGTGATCTATAGTAAAGCATCACCTTTCGGGAGGATATCATGAAGACCTTTCTTCTGTGTGTATTGGCGTTCTTCCTCGTGATCCCGCCGGCCTTTTCGCAGAGCCTCGACGACAAGTATGATGAGGTCGTGGGGCCTATGGACCGGGCCGCGGCCTATGCCTTGGAGATCCAGACGTCAATGCCGATCCCCGGGGCCGGGGAGGACGCCAAGGATGAGGGCCTCCGCTATGAAGAGGCGACCCTTCCGATGGAAGAGGCTGTGGGCCGTCATTTTGAGACGATTAAAGAGCCGGTGTCCGTTGCTGTAGAGGACGCAAAGACCCTTCCGCATTTCCATGAGCAATCCGTACGTCCGTAAGGTCGCTCTCGAACTTTCCCTCAAGGAATCCCAGGTCAGGGCCGTTGTGGAGCTTTTGGCCGCTGGTTCCACGATCCCCTTCATTGCGCGCTACCGGAAGGAGATGACAGGGAGCCTGGACGAGGTCGCGGCCACATCCATCCGGGACCGCATGGACCAGCTTGTCGAGCTCGACAAGCGCCGCGCCGTGATCCTCGATTCGATCTCGAAACAGGAAAAGCTCACTCCGGAACTCAAGTCCCGGATCGAGCAGGCCCAGACCCTGACCGATCTCGAAGACCTTTACCTTCCCTACAAGCCCAAGCGCCGGACCCGAGGAATGGTCGCCCGTGAAAGAGGGCTCGAGCCTCTCGCCGAGGAGATCCTGCGTCAGGACCCGGCCGTTGATCCGGATTATATCGCCCAGGAATACGTCGACCCCGAGAAGGACCTGCCGGACTCCGATGCGGTCCTCGCCGGGGCACGCGATATCATCGCCGAACGCGTAAGCGAGGACGCGGATGCGCGTGCCCAGGTGCGGGATCTTTTCTTGAGCAAGGGGCAGTTCCATTCGCGCCTCATCAAGGGTAAGGAAGAAGAAGGGGCCAAGTTCAAGGATTATTTTGACTGGAAAGAGCCTGTCGCAAGCGCCCCGTCGCATCGGGTCCTGGCGGCCCGCCGGGGGGAGAAGGAACAGGTTCTGCTTCTTCGGATCGTGGTCAGCGAGGAGGCGGCCCTGGGGCTTCTGTGCGCGGCCTTTGTCCGCGAGAATGGCGGCGCCTGTGCCGAGCAGGTGTCGCGTGCCGTCGAGGATGGGTATCGCCGGCTTCTGTCGCCCTCGATCGAGAATGAGGTCAGACTTCTCACCAAAGAGCGGGCCGATGCCGAGGCCATTAAAACATTCCAGACCAATCTCCGTCAGCTTTTGATGGCGCCACCTTTGGGGCCGCGGAACGTGATGGCCATCGACCCCGGATTCCGGACAGGATGTAAGTGCGCGGTCCTGGACGGCCAGGGAAAATTCCTCGAGACCCAGACGATCTATCTGGGCCAGAGCGAGGCCAGGGAAAGGGGGGCCGAGGAAACGCTCCGCGCGCTCTGCAGGAAATATGCGGTCGAGATCGTGGCGATCGGCAACGGCACCGCTTCGCGGGAGACCGCAGCGTTTGTCCGCGGACTGGGGATCCCCTCCCTCAAGGTCGTGATGGTCAACGAGAGCGGGGCATCGTATTATTCGGCCTCCGATGTGGCCCGTCGGGAATTCCCCGAGCTGGACGTCTCGGTGCGCGGGGCGATCTCGATCGGCCGGCGGCTTCAGGACCCCCTCGCGGAACTCGTCAAGTCTGACCCCAAGAACATCGGGGTCGGGCAATATCAGCATGATGTCGACCAGGGAAAACTCAAGAAGTCGCTCGATGATGTGACGGTCAGCTGTGTCAACAGCGTCGGGGTCGATGTGAACACGGCCAGCCGGGAACTCCTCATGTATGTCTCGGGTCTGGGGCCTGCGCTCGCCCAGGGGATCGTGGATTTTCGCAACGAGAAGGGGCCCTTCCGTACGCGTCACGAGATCCTGAACGTTCCGCGTTTTAGCGTCAAGACCTTTGAGCAGTCGGCCGGGTTCCTCCGCATCATGGGCGGGGACGACCCGCTCGATGCGAGCGCCGTCCATCCCGAGAGCTACGAGGTTGTGCAGGCCTTTGCCCGGGACCTGGGGTGTTCCGTCAAGGACCTGCTCCAGTCGGACCGTCTCCGCGAGAAGATCGATCTGAAGTCTTATGTGACCGAGCGCATCGGGCTTCCGACCCTCAAGGACATTCTTTCCGAGCTGGCCAAGCCCGGACGTGATCCTCGGGCGCGTTTCGAGTTCGTTGATTTCAAGGAAGGGATCAATGCGATCGAGGACCTGGCCGAGGATATGGTCCTTCCGGGTGTTGTGACCAATATTACCGATTTTGGGGCCTTTGTGGATGTGGGGGTCCATCATGACGGGTTGGTCCATATCAGCGAGATGTCTGACCGGTTCGTTCGGCATCCGGCCGATGTGGTCAAGCTCCACCAGAAGGTGATGGTCCGGGTTCTTGAGGTGGACCTAAAGCGCAAGAGGATCGCCCTGAGCATGAAGGTCGGGTAGGGGGCTGAGGTCTCTCTGAGGTTGTTAACGGCCCTAAGGTTTCTAAGGTCTTGGAGGCTTTTCGGACCAGGGAGCCAATGCTGTCCCTCGTAAAACAGGAAAATTCCTTGAAAACCCCATCAAAGGGGAAGAAAATATAAATCACTTTTTTGATCTTTTTCGGTCCTCCTGAGACGTTAGCGACCTTAGCAGCTCTTTTATTTTTTTATGTCATATCTCGTTCTTGCCAGAAAATACCGCCCCCAGACGTTCGATGATGTCATCGGACAGGAGGAGGTCGTGCGTCAGCTCAAGGGCGCTCTTCAAAGCGGCAGGGTTCCCCATGCCATGCTTTTTTCCGGTCCCCGGGGAACGGGCAAGACGACGTGCGCCCGGATCCTGGCCCGCGAGCTCAATAAGATAGCCCCGGCGGTGCAGGGAAGTCTGGACCTCGACTCGGGCATGGATGTGATCGAGATCGACGCGGCCTCCAACCGCAGCATCGATGATATCCGGACCCTGCGGGAGAATGTCCGCTTCGTTCCGCTCTCGGGGGCCTTCAAGATCTATATCATCGACGAGGCGCACATGCTGACCACCGAGGCCTTCAATGCGCTGTTAAAGACGCTCGAGGAGCCGCCCGCCCATGTGAAGTTCATCCTGGCCACGACCGATCCCAACAAGATGCCGGTCACGATCCTTTCGCGTTGCCAGCGGTTCGCGTTTAAGCGTATCAAGATTGATCTGATGGTCCGGAAGCTTGCCGAGATCTGCGAGAAAGAGGGTTTCTCTGTTGAAGAAGAGGCTCTTTTTGCGGTCGCGCGCGCCGGTCAGGGCGGGATGCGGGATGCCTTGAGCGTCCTCGATCAGCTGGGCGCAGCGAGTGAGGGAGGGAAGGTCCTGGTCCAGGATGTGAATGCCATGTTCGGGTTCGTGGGCGCTGAAAGCCTTTTTGAGCTGGCCGGGGCCCTGGCCCGGCATGATTGTGGCGGGGCCCTCAAAATTCTCGAGGGGATCCTCGAGCACGGCAAGGATATCCGTCAGATGATGATGGACCTGATGGACCTCTATCG
>JAAYZZ010000126.1 GCA_012514595.1 Elusimicrobiota bacterium | reverse complement strand
TTGGTGATGAGGGGGTTGATGTCCACTTCCTTCACATGCTCCGCGACCTTCTGGAGGGCCATCAGCGTCTTGATCACAGACTCTTTGTGCGCGCCCTGGCCACGATAGCCGTCGAGAAGCTTGCGGGCCTTGATCTCACCGACCATCCGGTTCGCCTCTCCTTCGCTGAAGGGGACGATGCGGAAGGTAACGTCCTTCAAGACCTCGACGAAGATGCCGCCCAGTCCGAACATCACGGCCGGACCGAACTGCGGGTCCTTGTTCATGCCCACGATACACTGGATCCCGTCGACCATCTGGCAGAGATTGACCCCCAGGATCTTGGCCTGCGGCGCGTTCTTCTTGACGGTCGCCATCATCCTCTCAAAGGCCGCAGACATCTCCTCGGCATTCTTAATGTTGAGAATGACCCCTCCCACATCCGACTTGTGGATAATGTCGACAGATGTGATCTTCATGGCCACAGGATACATCCCCGCCTTCTCCGCGATCTCGACGGCCTCTTTGGCGGTCGTTGCAAAACCCCACTTGGGCATGGGAACTCCGCAGGCCTCCAGGACCTCGCGCGACTCATGCTCCAGAAGGAACGTCCGCCCTTCGCCCCGGACGCGCCCGATGACCTCCAAAGCCCTGGCAGGGGCCTCGGGGTCCTTCACCTTCTCTTTGGGGCGGGAGGAGACTTCCTTCCAGGAGTAAAGCGACTTGAGACCCGAGACCGCTTCCCGGACCTCCGTCACAGCCGGGATCTGGGCCTCATTGAGGAGCTGGATCGCCTGACGGGACCTCTCCCCTCCGACGATCGTCACCATGATCGGCTTGTTGCGCTTGACCGCGTTGTATTCCTCGATGATCGCCTTGGCGACCTCAACGGGATCTGTCACGGCCGTCTCGCAGTAGAGGACCAGGACCGCATGGATGCGTTCCTCAGTCAGAGAAATGCGCACCGCCT
Organism: Elusimicrobiota bacterium; assembly: GCA_012514595.1. GTDB lineage: Bacteria > Omnitrophota > Gorgyraeia > Zapsychrales > Fredricksoniimonadaceae > JAAYZZ01. The sequence goes on along the minus strand of JAAYZZ010000126.1, from coordinate 5,756 downwards.
CCCGATAGCTCTTGCATCCCCCGCCGCCGGTCACGTCGATCGGATTCTTGGTGCTCCCGAATTCGGGCATCGTGCACCGGAACTTTGCCTCCAACCACTCGGGATCCTCCAGAAGTTTAACGCCGGATATCTCGCACTCATCGGTCGCGCTCACCCCGATCCCGCCGCCGTTGGTGATGATGACCGCATCCTCGCCTTGAGGAAGGGGCATCGAGAGCGCGCAGGCCGCGCCAAAGGCGTGGGTAAAGGTCCGGGCGCGCATCATCCCCAGCTGCGTGAATGCGGCGCTGTAGATCTTGTCCGAACCTGAGAGAGATCCAGTATGCGAGGCCGCAGCCTGGGCACCGCGTGAGGATGACCCTGACTTGAGGACCACAACAGGCTTTTTGACCTTGGTGGTCATGAACTTCCGGCCATCCTTGATCCCTTCCATGTAGATCAGAATGACGCTGACATTCGGATCATCATTGAAATACTCGATGAGCTCCTTCTCGCCGATGTCGGCCTTGTTCCCGAGGCTCACGACCGAGGCGAGACCGATCTTCTCCATCATGGTCCAGCCCATCAGGGAGATCGCCAGCGCCCCGCTCTGCGAGACAAAAGCGATCTTTCCCGGCGAGACATTTGTGGGACCAAAGGAGGCGTTCAGATTGGCCGGAGTATAAACGAACCCGAAGGTGTTCGGCCCCAGAAGACCGATATTATTCTTGTCCGCGATGTCCTTGAGGGCCTGCTCCTCTTTCTTGCGGCCGATCTCGGAAAACCCGGAGGTGATGACGACCGTGCCCTTCACGTTCTTCTTCACACATTCCTGAAGGACCCCCTCCACCAGAGGCGCCGGGACCGCGATCACCGCGAAGTCCACATCCGTCGGGACATCAAGGAGGGACGGGAAACAAGGGACCCCCAGGATCTCCTTCGCCTTCTTGTTGATGGGATACAGCTTACCCTTGTAGCCGTTCTGGATGATGTTGTTGAGGATCTGATAGCCGACCTTGCCCGCCTCGGAGGAGGCGCCAACGACGGCAACAGACCTGGGATTAAAGACATACTTCAGATTCTGGACCTTGACCTTGGGGTCGGCCTCACAACTACCTGCACAGGAACCTTCGGGGGACATAAACGCGCTGCCTTTCTGGATTAGAAAAAACAAGAACCGCTGCCCTCCCCGAAAGCCCTCCCCCGGGGAGGACAGCGGTCAATGAACTAAGAACATCCCGAGGCCTTAGGCCTGGGGCGCCGCAGGCTTTGCCGCCGCGACCTGGGCCGCCAGGGACTCGTAGATCGCCCACTTGCGGTCCACATCCTCCTGCGCCATCTTGATCAGACGCTCGGCCTCCTCGGGCTTGGTCTTGAGAAGCGACTTGTAGCGCGTCTCACGATAGGCGTAATCCTTGAAGGACATCTTGGGCGCCGACGAATCGAGGATCAAAGGATTCTTTCCTTCCTTCGCCAGTTCCGGATTGTAACGGAAGAGCGGCCAGTGGCCGGATTCGACCGCGGATTTCTGTTCTGTGAGCCCATTGCGCATATCGATCCCGTGCGCGATACAATGACTGTAAGCGATGATCAGGGACGCACCGGGGTATTTCTCCGCCTCGATAAAGGCCTTCACGGTCTGCTCATCCTTGGCGCCAAAGGCCACGGAGGCCACATAAACGTTCCCGTAGGTCATCATCATCCGCGCCAGATCCTTCTTCCCGCTCGGTTTTCCGGAGGCCGCGAACTTGGCGACAGCTCCTCGCGGGGTCGACTTGGACGCCTGGCCGCCGGTGTTCGAATAGACCTCGGTATCAAGGACCAGGACATTGACATTACGGCCCACAGCCAGGACATGGTCCAGACCGCCGAATCCGATGTCATAGGCCCATCCATCTCCCCCGATGATCCAGACGCTCTTTTTGACCAGATAATCCGCGAGGGACAACAGATGCCGGGCCTCACTGGAGGATGCACCTGCCAGCTTCTTTTTGAGCTCCTCGACACGGAGCCGCTGCTCGAGGATCCCCGCCTCGTCGGCCTGCTGAGAATTGAGGAGCGCGGCCACGAGCTCTCCACCCACCTGGCCCTCGACTTTCTTAAGAAGCTCGCTGGCCATCTCGACCTTCTTGTCGATCGCCAGGCGATACCCGAGACCGAACTCCGCATTGTCCTCAAAAAGCGAGTTGGACCACGCCGGACCGCGCCCATCCGCGTTCACCGCGTAGGGTGTGGTCGGCAGGTTCCCGCTGTAGATGGAGGAACATCCGGTCGCATTGGCCGCGATCATCCGGTCGCCGAAGAGCTGGGTCACCAGCTTGATGTACGGCGTCTCGCCGCAACCCGCGCATGCCCCCGAGAACTCAAAGAGCGGCCTGAGATACTGCACGCCGCGGACGCTGGCCTTGGCCTTGCTCCGGTCGAGCTCCGGGAGTTTCAAGAAGAAATCCCAGTTACGGGCTTCACGTTCACGGATCGGCGTGATCGACGCCATGGTGATGGCCTTCCGGGCAGGGTCCTTCTTGTTCTTGGCCGGGCACATGGAGACGCAAATCCCGCAGCCTGTACAGTCCTCCGCCGAGATCTGAATGCGGAAACGCATGCCGGGGTAATCTTTCGAAGGGGCTGTCACAAAAGAGGCATCCGCCTCCTTCAAGTTCTCCTCGGAGATAACCTTACTGCGCACGACCGCATGCGGACATACCAGGACGCATTTCCCGCACTGGATACAGGTCTCGGGATCCCACTCCGGGCACTCCAGAGCGACGCAACGCTTCTCATACTGGGTCGTCGCCGTCGGGAACGTCCCGTCCACCGGCATCTTGCTCACCGGCAGTTGATCCCCGCGACCGGCAATGAGCTCGGAGGTGACCTCCTTGACAAAATCGCTCGGATTCCCGGACACGGGAGCCTTCAGCTGCAGGGTGCTGGTGGCCTGTGACGGGACTTCCACCTCATGAAGATTGGCCAGGGTCTCGTCGACCGCCTGGAAATTCTTCTGGACGACCTCCGGCCCTTTCTTCCCGTAAGCCTTTTCAATGGACTTCTTGATCTGCTTGATCGCCTCATCCTTGGGAAGGACCCCGGAGATCGCAAAGAAGCAGGTCTGCATGATCGTGTTGATGCGTCCGCCCATCCCGGTCTTTCCGGCGACAGCGTACGCGTCGATCACATAGAACTTGAGTTTCTTCTGAATGATCCTCTCCTGATGGATGCGCGGGATCTCATTCCAGACCTTGTCCGCGCCGAAAGGACTGTTCAAAAGGAACACCGCCCCCTCCGCCGCATCCTTGAGCACATCGTACCTCTCGAGGAACACGAACTGGTGGCATCCGATGAAGTTCGCCCTGCTGACGAGATAGGGGGCATTGATCGGGTTAGGCCCGAACCGCAGATGAGAAACGGTCATGGATCCGGACTTCTTGGAATCATAAACGAAGTACCCCTGGCCATGATTTTCCGTATTCTCCGCGATGATCTTGATCGTGGCCTTGTTGGCCCCCACGGTTCCGTCAGCGCCAAGACCGTAGAAGAGACAGCATTTGCTCTTGGGGTCTTCGATGATGAAGCTGTCGTCGACCTCGAGGCTCGTGTGCGAAACGTCGTCGATGATCCCGACGGTGAAGTGATTCTTGGGAGAGGGCTTCTTCATCTCGTCAAAGACCGCTTTGATCTGCGCGGGGGTCGTGTCCTTGGACGACAGACCGTAACGCCCGCCCACGACCTTCGGAAGAGAAGTGATCATCCCCTCCTGCTGCGCCTCAAAGAGGGCGTTGAGGACATCCTGATAAAGAGGTTCTCCCGCCGAGCCTGGCTCCTTGGTCCTGTCCATGACCGCGATGGTCTTGACGGTCTTGGGAAGGGCCGCGATCAGATGCTTGACCGAGAACGGACGATAGAGACGCACGCGCACCACACCGATCTTCTCCCCTGTCTTGCAAAGGGCATCGATGGTCGTCTGGACCGTCTGGCCCGCAGAGGCCATGACCACAATGACCCGCTCGGCATCCGGAGCACCATAATAATCAAAAAGATGGTACTGACGGCCGACCAGCTTGGCGAACTTGTCCATCTGGGCCTGGACGATGTCCTGGCACTTGGCATAGAACGGGTTGACGGTCTCCCGGCCCTGAAAATAGACATCCGGGTTCTGGGCCGTCCCGCGCAGGACCGGAGCATCAGGTGTGAGCGCCCTTTGGCGATGCGCGAGCACCAGATCATCCGAGACCAGGGACTTGATGTCCGCCTCGTCGAGAAGTTCGATCTTAGCCACCTCATGGGAGGTGCGGAACCCGTCAAAGAAATGGAGGAACGGAATGCGGCTCTCCAGCGTCGAGGCGTAAGAGATCAGCGCCTGGTCCATGACCTCCTGAACACTGCCGGAGGCCAGCATGGCAAAACCCGTCTGACGGGCGGCCATGACGTCGGAATGATCGCCGAAGATCGAGAGCGCCTGGGCGGCCAGAGACCGCGCGGACACGTGGAACACCGTCGATGTCAGCTCCCCCGCGATCTTGAACATGTTCGGGATCTTAAGAAGAAGCCCCTGGGATGCCGTGAAGGTCGTGGTCATGGCCCCGGCCTGAAGCGCCCCATGAACAGCCCCCGCCGCGCCCCCTTCAGACTGCATTTCCTGGACGACCGGAACAGTGCCCCAAATATTTTTCAGGCCAACGGCCGCCCATTCATCCGAGAACTCTCCCATGTTGGACGAGGGCGTGATGGGGTAGATCCCCAGGACATCGCTGCAGCGGTAAGCGACATACGCCGCGGCTTCATTACCATCCAGTGTGTACTTCTTTCGTGCCATGATCCCCTCTTCTTTCTTATGTATTCCTTGGTAGGCAGTGCCCGGAAGGCTGGTGCCCTTCAATAAAAAAACCCTGCGCAAAAGGCGCAGGGCACACATCCCTTCAGACCGGAAACAGGCCGGATACGGGAGAAAAGTCAGCGAGAAATTTATGGATAATCAGCTGCATATTCTTTGGAAAATATCGCCAAAATGGGAACCGAAGATTTGAGGTATGATACACGATTTTCGGGGGGTGTAAAATAATTTTTTGATTAGTTGGGGACGACGCGCCCGGGAGCAGCAGGGACCCGCCAATCAGGAAGGTCTGCGGACAACGGCCATGAGGGCATCGACGACCTTCTGGTCGATCTTTTCCCCCATCGAACGCAATTCCCTCTCGGCATCAGGAATGGCCAAGGCCTTCCGATAAGGAGTATCCCTCAAAAGGGCATCAAAAATATCGACGACCCCCAGGATCCGCGCCGGGAGGAGAACCGCGTCTCCCCTGATGCCGTCGGGATAACCCGTTCCGTCCAGGAATTCCCGGTGATGACGGATCGTATCCCTCAAAGGGTCCAGGGACGGAAAAGGACGGACCATCGATTCCGAGACCTCGGGATAACGCCGGACCATTCCCTTCTCCTCATCCGAGAGAGGATCCGGCTTGGAAAGGACCCCCTCGAGGATCCCGATCTTCCCCACATCGTAGATCCGGGCCGCATCCTTGAGACGCAGGACATCCCCATCGGGAAGACCCATGGCACGGGCCACATGAGCCGCAAGATCCGAGACGCGGGAAAGATGTCCCCGGGCATAGGGATCCCTGGATTCCACGGCAAGCGCCAGGGCCGCGATCGTCTCGAGACAGGCGCTTTCCATCCCGACATCAAGACGGGCGTGCTCGAGCGCCACTGCCGCCTGAGCGGCCAGATCCTCGAGAAGCCGCATTTCCTCCTCACGGAACCCGGCTCCCTGTTTTCTGCCA
>JAAYZZ010000125.1 GCA_012514595.1 Elusimicrobiota bacterium | reverse complement strand
ATTCACCACGATATCGCATGCGATCTTTTCGACCGCCTCGGCGATCCGGTCCGATCCCGACGGATGGTCGGGACGGGTCATGACGGTCTTCGCGCCAAAGGCCTCGCAGCGCTCGGCGACATGTGTCTCGTCGCACGCGATCAACAGATCGGAAAGGCACGAACAGGTCCTCACCCGCTCCCAGACATGCTGGATAAGCGGCTTGCCGCAAAGGTCTGCCAGGATCTTTCCGGGGAACCGCGTCGAGGCCCAGCGGGCGGGAATAACGCCGACCGCTCTCATGCCGACCCCTTGAAAGCCGCTTCCAGCTCTTCCGGAAGGACGGCGGCGGCGCCGATCTTGGCCACCACGATCCCGGCCGCATGATTGGCAATGTCGGCCGCCTCGCTCTTTTTGGCCCCGGCCGCCATAGCGAGAGTAAAGACGGAAATGACCGTATCCCCGGCCCCCGACACATCAAAGACCTCCCGGGCCCTGGTCGGAATATGGAGCGGCTTCTTGTCCCGTTCCAAAAGACACATGCCATCCTCTCCCAGCGTGATCAGAAGGGACTCGATCCCCAGGTGGCGCAAGAGACCCTGGCCCGAGGCCTCCACAGTGGCCAGGGAATCCAGTCTGGTCTTGAGGATGCCGAACTCCCGGCGCGTATCCGGCTCAAGGCTCTTGATGGCGGTCTCGGCCTCCTTACGGTTCGGCGTAATGGAAGTGACCTCTCCGTAGAATTTGAAATGTTCGACCTTGGGGTCGACCACGACAGGGACGCCTTTCTCACGGGCCAGAAATGTCACATCCCGAACAAGGTCCGGCTGAACGATCCCCTTGCCGTAATCCGAAATAATAACGCCGTCGAACCTGGAGAAATTCTTCCGGAGGAACGGGGCGATATTGTTGGCATAGAAACGACCGTCCGAATCGTCCACGATGGTCTCCCGGTCGATCCTGACCACCTGCTGTTGATGGGCGATGACCCGGGTCTTGAGGATCGTATGGGTCCGTCGGTCCTCAAAAATACCGTCGACCGCGATCTTGCGTTCTTTCAAAAGATCTTTAAGGTGAGAGCCTTCGTGGTCATGCCCGATGCGGCCCACGACCGTGACCTTGGCCTTCAGACTGCGGAGATTATTCGCAACGTTGGCTGCGCCCCCAGGAGTGTAAAACACATCGTTCTGAAGGACGACCGGGACCGGGGCTTCCGGAGAGATCCTGTCCACAGACCCCTTGATGTAATGATCCAGGATGAGATCACCGATCACAAGAATATGGCACCCGTCGAAGCGCCGAAGGATTTTTTTGTACTTAATCATAATATAGATATTTGGTTCAAAAGAGGGTGTATCCTAACACACCTCTCGGGAGATGTCAACGAGGAGAAACGGCTCAATCAGAGGCAGGACAAGGGGTTAAGACAAAAAAGGTGCGGCAGCCTTGAGGACATCAAGGGGTCTGTGGACAGGATCTCTCCGGAAGCCCCGGTCCCGGTCGTCCTTCAGAACGATGTGTTTTACACT
>JAAYZZ010000013.1 GCA_012514595.1 Elusimicrobiota bacterium | reverse complement strand
GCCTTTATTTTCAAGTATTCCCCTCGCCCTAATACGCGGGCGGCGAAGGAGCTCTCTGACGATGTGCCGGAAGAAGAAAAGACCCGAAGGATCGTGGCGCTCAATCGTCTTCAGACAGAGGGTTCCCTTCAAAAGAACGCGGCTGCGATCGGCGAGGACCAAGAGGTCCTTGTCGAGGAGATCATGCGAGATAGGGGGATCGTTTACGCGCGCAACGACGGCAACAAGATCGTGACCCTTGCCCTGGATGGCCTTCGTCCCGGAGATTTCCTGAATGTCCGCATCATGGACGCGACGCCGCATCAGCTCAAGGGAGAGCGGAAATGAGGACGACGTCTCGTCCGGTGTGCCGTCACAGGGAGGGGCGGACTCCTGCCATTCGGGGCCAGATCAATTGTTGGTAGCGAAGGCATCTTGGCCCTCCCTAAACCTCTCCAAACCATTCTTGAATTCACGGACGCATTGATATATAGTACCCCATTAAAAGACCGTTGGGAGGGAAGCATGTCCGTCGCTATTCAAATGACAGCCAAGGACCTTTATCATCGTTTGCGTAATATCCGGGTCGGGGGGAGCGTGTGCCAGTACTCGCTCAAAAAATGCGAGGAGCTGATCCCCGTCGTTAACGAGATCCTTCGTCTCAAGGCCGAGAAGAATGCGGTGATCCTGGTCCATTCCTATGTGACGCCCGAGATCGTTTACGGGGTTGCGGATTTTGTGGGAGATTCCTACAAGTTGAGCAAGGATGCCATCAATACCTCGGCCAAGGTGATCGTCTTTGTGGCCGTCCGCTTCATGGGGGAGACGGCCAAGATCCTGAATCCTGACAAAGAGGTCCTTGTCCCGGCGCGCGAACAGGGGTGTACCTTGGCAGACTGCGTCACGGCGGCCGATGTCCGCCGGATGCGGGAGAAGTATCCTGATCACACTTTTGTCTGTTACGTGAACACGACCGCAGAGGTCAAGGCCGAATGCGACGTTTGTGTGACATCTGCCAATGTCTACAAGATCGTCGAGGCCATCCCCAACGACAAGATCTACTTTCTTCCCGACAAATTCATGGGGATCAATCTGGTGAACGAGATGAGCCGCCGGGGGATCGACAAGACGATCCATTTCTGGTCCGGGAGCTGCTATGTGCATGAGGAGTATACGCGCGAGCAGATCTTCAAGATCCGTTCTGAATACCCGGAGGCCAAGATCATCAGTCATCCGGAGTGTAATGCGGATGTGGTGGCGAATTCCGATTTTGTCGGCGGGACCGAGCAGATGCTGGATTATATGCGCAAAAGTCCGGCCCGGCAGTTCCTGATGCTCACCGAGTGCGGTCTTTCCTCGCGGCTCCAGTCCGAATTTCCCGACAAGGAACTTGTGGGCAGTTGCACGTTGTGCAAATATATGAAGTCGAATGCGCTGGAGGATATCCGTCGGGTGCTGACCTCTCCGAGGCCTGCGGAGAGGGTGGAGATCGCCGAGGGCGTCCGTGTCCGTGCCCAGAAGTCCCTTGAGGCGATGTTCCGTTACGCCCAGGGGGAGGTCCCTGCTGTTGTGCGCGCCTGCGAATGAGGTCCCTATCAAGGGAGGCCCGTGTGGCTGTCATTGACAAGAAACAGATCGTCTTTCAGGAGCCCCTCCTGTTGAAGAGCGGGATCTTCCTGTCCCCGGTCACCGTCGCCTACGAGACCTACGGTACCCTGAATCCCGACCGGTCGAACGCGGTCCTCATCACCCATGCTTTTACGGGGGATGCCCATGCCTCTTCCAACGGCGCTTCCGGCGAAAAGCCCGGATGGTGGGAGGAGATGATCGGTTCCGGGAAGGCCTTTGATACGGACAAGTATTTTGTTATTTGTTCCAACACCCTGGGAAGTTGTAAGGGGACAACCGGGCCTTCTTCCGTTGATTCATCGACAGGGAAGCCCTTTGGCTTGGCGTTCCCCGTCATCACGATCCAGGACATGGTGGCGCTCGAGAAGAGGCTGATCGATCATTTGGGGATCCGGAAGCTTTTATGTGTGGCGGGCGGGTCCATGGGAGGGATGCAGGCCCTGGTGTGGCCCATCATGTTCCCCGAGAGCGTGCTTTCTTCGATCGTGATCGCGGCCTGCCATCGGCATTCCGCCCAGCAGATCGCCTTTCATGAGGTCGGACGTCAGGCGGTGATGGCCGATCCCGAATGGATGGAGGGGGATTATTACGGCAAGGCCGTTCCCAAGCGGGGGCTGGCGATCGCGCGGATGGTCGGGCACATCACGTATATGAGCGAAGCGTCGATGGAGCAGAAGTTTGGACGAAAACTCGTCGAGAAAGACGCCCTGGGGTATTCGTTCGCCAAGGATTTCGAGGTCGAAGGGTATCTTCAGTACCGCGGGATGAGCTTTGTGGACCGGTTCGATGCCAACAGTTATCTGTATCTGACCAAGGCCATGGATTATTTTGATCTGACCGACGGGGACAGAAAGTTGAGCGACGTCGTCTCGGGCGTGCGGGCGGACATGCTGATTATCAGTTTTACGTCGGACTGGCTGTATCCGTCCTATCAATCGCAGAGTTTGGTCAGGGCCCTTCAGGCGAATGATGTGGATGTGTCCTATGTCGAGATGAAGACCGACTACGGGCATGATGCCTTTCTTGTGGAGTTCGATGACCAGACCCGGGTGATCAAGAACTATCTGGTCCGGGTGGAAAGAGAGCGAAAATGATCCGTCTTGACCACGAGATCATTGCCGGGATCATTGAGCCGGGGGCCCGCGTCCTCGATCTGGGCTGCGGCAACGGCGACCTCCTGGCCTTTCTCAAGGAGCAGAAGGGGGTCCGGGGGACCGGCATCGAGATCGACGAGGAGGAGGTCCTGCGGTGCCTGGAGCGGGGTGTGGCGGTCACACAGGGAAACATCAATGACGGGCTCGGGGTCTACGGGGACAAACGTTTTGATTATGTGATCTTCAACGAGAGCCTCCAGCAGGTCCTCAAGATCGACAAGGTCTTGGGTGAGGCGTTGCGGGTCGGGCGTCATGTGATCGTCGGGATCCCAAATTTCTGCCACCTGGGCGCACGGCTCCAGCTTTTCTTTCGAGGACGGGTTCCGGTCACCAAGAGCCTGCCGTTCCACTGGTATGACACGCCGAACCTTCGTTTCCTCAGCCTCAAGGATTTCCGTTCCTTCTGCGCCAAGAAGGGCATCTCCATCGAGAGGGCCCGTTACTTGACAGCAGGAAAGGAGGTCGTATTGGCTCCCAATCTTCTGGCCGAAGAGGCGATCTTTGTGATCCGAAAGGACTGACCGTGCCCCGCGTCTTTGATCGTGTCATCGTCGGTGCGGGCATCATCGGGCTTTCGATCGCGCGGTCCCTCAAGAAGAATGCACCCCATCTTCGTATTCTTGTCCTTGAAAAAGAGCCCGATGTCGGCGCCCATTCCTCGGGCCGCAACAGCGGTGTTCTTCACGCCGGATTTTATTACACGGCCGACAGTCTGAAGGCCCGCTTCACGGTCGAAGGGAACCGTCAGATGAAGGCCTATTGCCAGGAGCGTGGGATCCCGGTCAATGCCTGCGGGAAACTGGTCGTGGCCATGGACGTGGATGAGCTCTTGCAGTTGCATGAGCTGGATGCGCGGGGGAGGCGGAACGGATCGACTGTCCGTCTGATCTCTGAAGAGGAGGCCAAGGCGCTTGAGCCCGGCGTGGGGACATTCCGTGAGGCGCTCTACTCGCCGGATACCGCAAGCCTCGAGCCCCGGGCCGTTCTGGATTCGCTCAAGAAAGACCTTTTGTCCTCCGGTGTTGAGATGCTCTTCTCGACCGCCTACAAAGGGCGCCAGGGGCAGGTCGTTATTACCTCACAAGGGGATTTTGAAGGGAAGAAGATCATCAATTGCGCAGGGCTCTACGCGGACAAGGTGGCGCAGGACTTCGGTTTCGGGGACAAGTACACGATGATCCCCTTTAAAGGTTTGTACCTGAAGTACAAGAAGAACAGGGACGATGTTCGGATGAACATCTATCCGGTCCCCGATCTGCGTAATCCTTTCCTGGGGGTTCATTACACCAAGGCCGTTGACGGGACGATCAAGATCGGTCCGACCGCGATCCCCGCGTTCTGGCGAGAGAACTACACTTTCCGCGAGAGGTTCCGTCCTGGCGAGTTCCTGGAGATCGCGCTCCGTGAGGCCCAGCTTTTTGCGACCAACGCCTTTGGCTTCCGGGATCTGGCCTTTGAGGAGATGCGCAAGTATTCCCGTCGTTACTTCATCGGCCTGGCCAGAAAGATGGTCCCCGTGGACCCGGAGGGATTCGGCGATTTCACCCGCCCCGGGATCCGGGCGCAGCTGTTGGACAAGACGACACTTGAACTCGTTCAGGATTTCGTCATTGAATCCGATGCCGCCTCTGTACATGTCCTCAACGCCGTCTCTCCGGCCTTTACCTGTGCCTTTCCTTTTTCCGACTTTGTCTGCCGAAAGTACGGCCTTTTATAATTGATGTTATTTATCCGTCTTTTCTTCGACAGATCCTTCAGACCTGTATTGACGATGAGGGTCTTCGACGCTATATTAGTCACACTTTTGCGCCCTTTTACTAAAGGAGAATGCCATGGATTGCACGATCTCTGTTCAGCCGACCCCTAATCCCAATGCCCTCAAGTTCATCCTGAATGTTCCGGTGAAGACAAAGGATAGCGCGGTCTATCGTCAGTTTGCCGAGTGCAAAGGCAATGACATGGCTTCGGCCATCCTCAAACTTGATTATGTTACTGAGGTCTATTTCGCAGCAAATTTCATCACCGTCACGCAGACGGGTGCCGGGGACTGGGACAAGGTAGAGGCCAGGGTCAAGGAGACCATCCAGGCCCACATCACCCGGCACGATCCGAATTTCGAGGCCCCCGGGGCGGCGCCGGTGCGTCCTGAGGCCGGAGGGGAGATCGGAAAGGTCGAGGAGATCCTTGAGAGCACCATCCGCCCAGCCCTGCAGCGCGACGGGGGAGACCTCCAGGTCGTTGGGATCGATGGAAAAACGATCTCGATCCGTTATGAGGGGGCCTGCGGTTGCTGTCCGCATGCGGCGATGGGGACGCTTTACGCGATCCAGAATATCCTTCGGGACCGTTATGATCCCGAGGTCGTTGTGCAGATGGTGTAGGAACCAGAGGAAGTTCGAGGACATATGTCAGAAACGAGTCCTGAAAAGAACAAGGGGCTTCCCGAGAACGCCCTCTCCGGGGACTACAAGTACGGGTTCGAGTCCTCGGTCGAGGTGGACGCTCTCCCCAAGGGGTTGGATGAGGAGACGGTGGCCCGTCTTTCGGCCAAGAAGGGAGAACCGGAGTTCATGCTCCTCTGGCGGCTGAACGCCTTTCATCACTGGCAGAACATGGGGGAGCCCCACTGGGCGAATTTTGAATACCCCCCTATTGACTATCAGGACATCCGTTACTATTCTGCGCCCAAAAAACGCGGCGGGGCCCAAAGCCTGGAGGAGGTGGACCCCGAGGTCGTGAAGACCTTTGAGCGGCTGGGCATTCCCTTGAGCGAACAGAAACGCCTCTCGGGGGTGGCCGTGGACGCGGTCTTCGATAGTGTCTCCGTCGGGACTACGCACCAGAAGGAACTGGAAAAGATGGGCATCATCTTTTGCCCGATCTCCGAAGCCTTCCATAAGTGTCCCGAGATCGTGCGCAAGTACCTGGGCAGCGTTGTTCCCTTCAATGACAATTTCTTTGCCGCGCTCAATTCCGCGGTCTTTACCGATGGATCGTTCTGCTACATCCCTCCGGGTGTTCGCTGTCCGGTCGAACTCTCGACCTATTTCCGGATCAACGCCAAAGAAACGGGCCAGTTCGAGAGGACCCTCATCATCGCCGACAAGGGCGCGTATGTGAGCTATCTCGAGGGGTGCACGGCCCCGATGCGGGACGAGAACCAGCTCCATGCCGCGGTGGTGGAATTGGTCGCCCTCGAGGATGCGGAGATCAAATACTCAACGGTCCAGAACTGGTATGCCGGCGACAAGGACGGCAAGGGCGGCATTTATAATTTCGTGACCAAGCGCGGCAAATGTGCCGGGGCAAGGTCCAAGATCTCCTGGACACAGGTCGAGGCGGGAAGCGCGATCACCTGGAAGTATCCGAGCTGCGTCCTTCTGGGAGACCATTCGGTCGGCGAGTTCTATTCTGTTGCGCTCACCAACAACAAGATGCAGGCCGATACGGGGACCAAGATGATCCATATCGGACGCAACACGACGAGTACGATCGTTTCCAAGGGCATCTCTTCGGATGGGTCGAACAATAATTATCGAGGGCTCGTCAAGATCATGGCGACGGCCGAGAACGCCCGTAATTTCTCACAATGCGATTCAATGCTGATCGGCAACGACTGCCAGGCGAACACGTTCCCCTCTATCGAGGTGAGGAACAACAGTGCGACGCTGGAACATGAGGCCACGACCTCCCGGATCAGTGCGGAGCAGGTCTTCTATCTTCAGTCCCGCGGGCTCGACAAGGAGGAGGCGATCTCACTATTGATCAACGGGTTCTGCCGGGAGGTTTTCAAGACCCTTCCTCTGGAGTTCTCCGTCGAAGCGGTGAGGCTTCTGGAGATGAAGCTGGAGGGGAGTGTAGGCTAAGAACGGGTGTCCAGTGTCCAAGGTCTTAACAAGAGGTTATCATGCTGAACGTCAAAGATCTTCATGCCAGTGTCGACGGAACGGCGATCTTGAAAGGGCTGAACCTTTCGGTCCGTGCCGGTGAGGTCCATGCGATCATGGGACCTAACGGATCGGGGAAGAGCACGTTGTCCAAGATCATTGCCGGCAACCCCCAGTATTCGGTGGACAAAGGGGCGGTCGAGTACGAAGGGTCCACGGGGACGATCGATCTCTTGTCCCTGGAACCCGAGGAGCGCGCCCGGGAGGGGGTCTTTCTTGCCTTCCAGTATCCTGTCGAGGTCCCGGGGGTCCAGACCGCGCTCTTTCTTCGGGCGGCTTACAACGCGGTCTGTCGTCATCATGGGGTCGAGGAGATGGACCCGATCGATTTCGATGTGTTCCTTCATGAAAAGATGAAGATGCTGGACATGGACGACAAGTTCATCGACAGGGCGGTCAACGTGGATTTCTCCGGCGGAGAGAAAAAACGCAACGAGATCCTCCAGATGGCGGTCCTGAACCCCCGTCTGGCGATCCTGGACGAGACCGATTCGGGGTTGGATATCGACTCCATGAAGATCGTTTCGGCCGGCGTGAACAAATTGCGCAACAGGCGTAACGCCATGGTCGTGATCACGCACTATCAGAGGCTGCTCAATTATATCAAGCCGGATATCGTTCACATTTTCTGCCAGGGCCGGATCGTCAAGAGCGGAGGGCCGGAACTGGCCCTTGAGGTCGAGGAGCGAGGCTATGACTGGCTGATGAAATAGGTGAGCATGAACAAGCTTTTTAAGGACACCCCATTCTTTGAGTCTCTTCTCGCGGCAGGACTTCCCGTCGGTCCGCTCGCCGAGAGGCCTTGGCCTACGACCCGTGAAGAGGCCTGGAGATACACGGATCTTTCCGGACTGGCGCAGGCCAGGGCCCATATTCCCCGTCGAGTAGAGGGGACGCTCCCGGCGTCCGTGAAGGCTCTTCTGCCGAAGGATTTTCAAGGCGTCGTTCTACTGAACGGAATACCGGTGGAAGCCCTGTCCTCCTTTGAAGAGGAAACCAACCAGCGGACGGTCCAGCTTTCACTGTCATCTTCAGGGTCGGGGTCCGGCGATCTTTTTGAGGCGGTCAACCGTTCGGCAGGCCAGGCCGAGGTCCGGGTCAGCGTCGCAAAGGGGGCGGATCTTTCCGTGCCTTTTTATGTCATCCACATTATGAATGCAGTGGGGGAAGGGGCTCTTGTTTGTCCGCGCCTTGTCGTGAATCTCGCCGAGGGGTCGCGTTTGAGGGTCGTGGAGATGTTCCTGGGGCATGAGGTGAAGGGATACGTCTCTATCCCGGTGGCGGAGCTTTCTCTTGCGGATGGCGCAGGACTTGACTATGTGCAGGTGCATGACCATCCTCCTGTGGCCTGTCATGTCGGAAGGGTCCGGGTGGACGGGGCCCGTGACAGTCAGGCATCGGTCTTGACCGTCACCAACGGGGCCGCGGTCTTCCGACAGGATCTCCTCTGCGATATCAGGGGCGAAGGCTCGACGGTGTCGGTCAACGGGCTTCATGCCCTCAAAGGGCTCCGGCACGCGGACAGCCATACCGAGATCCGTCATCACGAACCCGCCTCTCGCAGCGAACAGCTTTATAAGTGCGTTCTCGATGATGAGGCGCGATCGGTCTTTAACGGTCGGATCGTTGTCGACCAGAAGGCCCAGAAGACGAATTCCTATCAACTGAACAAGAACCTTCTCCTCAGTCCCGACGCGCGTGTCGACACCAAGCCGCAGCTCGAGATCCATGCGGATGATGTGCGCTGTACGCACGGGGCCACCATCGGCCGCGTGAACGAGGAGGAGATCTTTTATCTTCAGACCCGCGGGATCGGCCGCGAGGATGCCCGGCGTCTTTTGGTAAGGGCGTTCATGGATGATGTGATCTCCCGTCTTGAAGATCCGGGCCTTCGCGAGATCCTGTCCCGAAAGCTGAAGGAGAGTTATGGCTTTTAATATTGAGAAGATCCGGCGGGATTTCCCGAACCTCATGGCCCGGGCGCGTGATGAAAAGCCGCTTGTGTATCTCGACAATGCGGCGACCACCTTCAAGCCCTGCCAGGTCATTTCCTGTACGCATGCGCACTACTGTCACAAGACCGCGAATATTCATAGAGGCGTGCACTATTTGAGTGAGGAGGCGACCGCCGAATATGAGTCTACACGGGAGAAGGTCCGGCGATTTCTGAATGCCTCGAGCCTCTGCGAGATCGTCTTTACAAAAGGCGCGACTGAATCCATCAATCTGGTTGCGGCCTCCTATGGCCGTTCGGCTCTCAAGTCCGGGGATGAGGTCCTGATCTCCCAGATGGAACATCATTCCAACATCGTTCCCTGGCAGCTGTTGAGAGAGGCGACGGGGTGTGTGATCAAGGTGGCCCCCATCAATGACAGGGGCGAGCTCCTTCTGGATGAATACCGCAAGCTCTTGTCGCCGCGGACAAAGATCGTTTCGATCGTTCATGTCTCCAACTCTCTGGGGACCGTGAATCCGGTCAAGGAACTGGCCCGGTTGGCGCATGAGGCAGGGGCCGTCTTTCTTCTGGACGCGGCCCAGGGGGTGTCTCACGAGCCGATCGATGTCCAGGACTGGGATGTGGATTTTTTGGCCTTCTCGGGGCATAAGCTCTTTGGTCCGACGGGCGTCGGGGTCCTTTACGGCAAGGAGAGGATCCTCGAGACCATGCCCCCGTATCAGGGAGGCGGGGACATGATCCTGAGCGTGACCTTTGACCGGACCGTCTTTAACCGCCTGCCACTCAAATTCGAGGCCGGGACCCCGAATGTCGCGGGAGTGATCGGGCTGGGTTCCGCGATCGATTATATACGGGCCGTAGGCTGGGAAGACATGATAACCCATAAAAAGGACCTAGTGGATCACGGTCACAAAGTGCTTAATGCTGTTCCAGGACTAAGGATGATCGGGACCGCCAGGAATAAGGCGCCGATCTTTTCTTTTGTCCTCGAGGGGGTCCATGCCCATGACATCGGGACCTTGATCGACCGTGAGGGGATCGCGATCCGGACCGGGCATCACTGCACGCAGCCGGTCATGGAGCGCTTTGGCGTTCCGGCGACGGCGCGCGCGTCCCTGGCGTTCTATAACACGAAGGAAGAGATCGATCTTCTGGTCAAGGCGCTCTTAAAGGTGCGGGAGGTCTTCTGATGTCGGTCCACAACGACGAGCTTTATCAGGAAGTGATCCTTGAGCACAACAAGCATCCCCGCAATTTCCGGAAGATCGATCCCTGTTCCCACCAGGCGGAAGGTTATAATCCGCTCTGCGGCGATCATCTCAAGGTCTACCTTCAGGTGAGCGCGGAGGGAAGGATCGAGGACCTGGCCTTCGAGGGGGATGGGTGCGCGATCTCCAAGGCCTCGGCGTCCATGATGACCGCGGTCTTGAAGGGGAGATCTGTTGAAGAGGCACGAGCCCTTTTTGAGGAGTTCCGCGGGCTTGTCATGAAGGAATTGGACCCTCAGGCGGGATCGCATCACCTGGGCAAGCTCACGGTCTTTTCCGGGATCTGGAAGTATCCTAGCCGGGTCAAATGCGCGATCCTGGCCTGGCACACCCTGAAGGGCGCGCTGGACAAGACCGCGGTGGTCTCGACGGAATAGGCGTGGTCTTTCGCCTGTCCGGTTTCGTTCAGGGATGCGTGTTCGGGATCTTTGCCGAGGCACGGCACAAATCTCTTCAAAATCTGCGCCTGTAGCTCAATGGATAGAGCATCTGGCTTCGGACCAGAGGGTTGGAGGTTCGAGTCCTCTCAGGCGCGTTCTTTATCATGGGATCTTTCAAGGAGGGGACATGTCCGAGATCAGTAAAGAAGAGCAGATGAAGCAGATGGATGAGGCCGCGGCCGCCGCCGAGGCGGAACTGAACAAGAATTATATCAATTGGACCGCGAGCGATGTGGTTGCGTGGTGGTCTGTGTGGTATCTGAAGGCAGGGCACAAGCGGCTGGGGCGTATTCTTGTGGCCAAGGGCCGGAAACCCAAGTCCTGATCTCACCAGAATCCTGCGTGCTGGCCTTCCTCTCCGTCGGAGAATGGGCCCAGGAGGCGCACTTCCCTTTCAAGCGCGATACCGAACATGTCCTTTACGGCCTTCGCCATTCTTCGGGACATTTCGAGGACATCCTGGGCCGAGGCTGTTCCATCGTGGGTAATGATATTCGCGTGCTGCGGCAATGTGAAGGCGCCGCCCACGCTCATTGTTTTTGCCCCGGCCTGTTCCAGGAACCATCCTGCCGCCTGCCGCTCGCCAGCTTTTGAAGAGGACAGGACGTTGCGGAAAAAAGATCCGGCGGATGGGTTTTCCTTCCAGTTCCCATGTTTTCTGCGGCGGCTTTGGAT
>JAAYZZ010000124.1 GCA_012514595.1 Elusimicrobiota bacterium | reverse complement strand
TGCCTTCGCCACGGCCTTGTTTCTGGCTTCAGGATCTTTGATGTCTTTTGCCGACTCTATTTCACCCTTTATTTTCCATTCATCGAACGCATACAAAAAAGAGGGAAGGCTCTGTATCTGTTCCGCGGATTCCGTGTTGACCGCGAACCCGACTTTCTGATTTGTCCGCGTCTTATCCATAACAAGAAAATTGGCCTGACCAAAAATATTGATCGCAGCCTGAATGCCAAACAGATTGGTGGTGATCGTCGCCGGAAGATGCTGGGACAGATTGCTGACAGCAGCCTGTTGAAAAGCAGAACTGTAGGCGCTCAAGCTAGAGTTATAAAGCGTGTTGGAAATTCGGACAGCAAAATTGTCATGTGCGGTCTGGACCGCATCCCCGCTCCCGGAAGAGGCGTATCCGACGGGAAGTCCGGTGGGACCCGAGACCTTTGATCCGGTCGAGGATTCCTCTTTGGCATCCTTCATGGCCTTGCGGTAGGACGCCCCCATATTTTGGACCCCCTGGAGGGACCAGCCCTGGAAGTCGGCCATGTGCTGACCATAGCCCACAAAATCATTTTTTGCTAAATAATTAACCCCTGTGACCGTGCTCATATTATCCTTGAAAAGATTGCCCCACTGATTCAGGAACGCAGATCCAATCGTTCCCTGCTCTGCGGACGCATTGGCATAATTCTCTTTCACCGCGTCTTGCTTCGCAGCATCAACTCGCGCCTCATTGCCGCTATTGACTTCGGCCCTAACTTCAGGGGTCGTATAGGTTGTCATGACAACCGCTCCGGCGCTCACGGCCTGGCTCACCACCATCGCCAGCGCGTTATACCCCAGCTCCTTCTGCCGGTAACTGCGCGATCCGTCGTCCTTGCCGATCGCACTCTCCTTGAGCGCATCAAAGCCATAGGTCGTGAGCCCCATCGCAGCGCCTGCCACCAAGCTTTGCCCGATCGCCTTGCTCCAATCCACGCTGGCCAAACGGTCGCCAAAAGAACCTTCGCCATCTCCATAACCCTTCGCGGCCGCATCACCGATGGCGCTGCCGATCGCCTGCGCTCCGGCCATGACCGCGCGAACGGTCGTGTCGTTGGGGTCATCCTTCCCCAAAGCCTCAAGGGTTGCGGCCGCTGTGATCGAGACAATCGAGGAGGCCGCCTGCTGGATCACGACCTGCATGAAGGTCGTATTCTTGCCCGCGCCCAATCCGTACTTGAGCCCCTCCATAAATGTCGTCGGGCCCTTCGGCGCTGTGCTGTCTGGTGCCTTGGCAGGCCCTGTGGCTTTCGGATCGGCCCCTTGATCAGGACCCTCTGCCCCAGGCTTGGCATCCGAATCAACGGGCCCCGTACCTTCAGATGACGAATCCCCGACCTGATCCGCAAGCGCACCGACCCCCCAAGACGCGGCTGCCACGGCAAAACTGCTCACGGCACCAGCGATGGCCTGTTCCAGCACCGTAGGGTCATCCGGATCATCCGCAACATACTTGATCACATACTTGTACACCTCATACTGGACCACGCTCATGGCATAACTGGTGGCAAAGGCCGAGACGAAAGACCCGGCCGACCCGCCGGCTGAGAGGCCGCCAGCAGCCGCGTTCAACCCGGCATTGACCCCGCGGGAAATGTGCATTGCGGTCTTGCCGCAGGACTCGGCGCTCCCGCCGTTGTCCATGCAATGCAGATAATAGGCCTGCGACAGCGCCGAGGACAGCATCGAGGCCGCCATGGCAAAGGCCACATACATGGACATAGTCATTTGTACGATCATGGATGCGGGAGCCAACCAGGAGGCGAGCCCAAAGGTCACGAGCGACATCGCGACCTGGATCGCCACCTGCGTGGCAATATCGCCGGAGGAATAGAGTCCCGGCAGGTCTCCGGAACGGTCCTTCCACTTGTCTCCCCAGACGAACGCCTGGGTCGCGGGGTCCAGAACCTGATGATCCGCTTTAAAGAAATATTCGAGATCCTGGGCCAGAACGAACCCGGTCAGCCGCGCCGTGAACTCGGCCTGGGGCAGCATGGTCGCGACCCCCAGATCATTAAAGAAGACCGTGCCATCGTTGACCGCGGTCACGGTCACGAAGTGCTCGTCCTTTAAGTGGGCGATGAAAGGTGTCTTGAGCGTGAGGACATCTTCCGGCGCGAGCCGGGCGGCCTCGTAATTGAGACCAAAGGCCCGGGCTGTCTCGCGGATGGAATAGAGCGATGTTTTGAGCGTCGCATCTCCGGGCTTTATGATCCCGGCAATGGTATCAACGGCGAGCGTCAGGACCGAGGCCTCCTGCGGTGTCCGCAAGATGCCGTGCGCGGCCAGGATATCGGTCAGCGCGTACACACCGCAGTTGAGGATGTTCAATTCCTTGGTGCGCAGCCACTCGGCCATGCCGCGCGCCTGGGCATCGGTCAGGGGATCCTTGCCCGCGACCTTGAGGACATGCCGTGGTTCGGCCTTTTTGAGAGCGAAAAAGCGGGGCGGCTCGGGGTCATCCAGCGCCAGTTCAATGCCGTTGGACCCGTTCTTCACCACCTGTCCCAACAAATGCTCGATCCCTCCCGAGACCTGCACTGCGGCGGCTTGGGCCGGTGTCATGTCAGGTGTCACAACCCCCATCTGGGGACCCCAGATGACGGCCGGGTTGTAATTGAACGCCCAACTCACCTGATCGGGGATAAAGATACAAACGATCGCAAAGGCGACCGCGCGCATCCAGGACTTGAAGCGGCTCTGGAACGGACCTGACACAACCGGCGCTGCAGACAGGACCTCGCCTCCGGGCTGGGCCTCGGACAAGGCGGGGGTCTTTTCAGGCAAATGGGCCGAAAGGCCGGGGGCAACGGCCTGCAATTCCTGGGCAAACACCAGAGAATTCTGACCGAGATCTATATCAACGCTATCGGCAGGGACTGCGGGGATGGATTTCGAAGGGCTCTGGGGGGCAGAAAGAGAAGACCCCTCTTCTCTATTATAAATAGGAGAAGGGGTCTTAAGATCATCGAATTGTTCGCGGTCTTTATCGAACATTTTCATGTCCCCCGTCTGACATTGAAAAGATACCACGCCGTCAAGTGTCAAGCAAAGATTTTAAAAAAAATTCCACATGATGAACCCTATATATTCCAACAACTTACGCTCTTGAAGAAAACATTTTCCTGGGCGGCGATTCAAATAATTTCATTTTATAAAGAATATATATAATTAAAATAAATATTGACATTCTGCCGTCTCCAGAATGGACAAAATCTTATGTCCAAACAGACAAATAATTAGGGACAGTCCCTATTTAAGGCGGTCCCTATTTAAGGCGAGGGGCAGGGGCAGGCGCCGGGTCATGCAGCCCCGGCAGCCTGAGGCGGGTTTTGGGGTGGTCAGATCAAATCTTCAATAAAAGTCAGATCCGGAAGAGTAGGATAGCGCGCACCGAGAGGAAGGTGCTTTTCAAAAACCCCTTTCTCAAGAACGGTCGAAAAGGCCTCGCGTAGTCTGTGCTCCCGAACAAGACCCCAGACGCGCCCCCGAAGATAGGGCGGCTCCACACGGACCAGGACGCGGATTCCCTCGGGAACCTCGCTCTTGAGGACCAAAAGGACGGTCACAGTTCCTCAGCCCCGTCGGAATTCGGCCAGACGGGAAAATTGTCGCCCAGGATCTCTTCCTCCTCTTGCTCCGGAACGATCAAGACGTGCGAAAGGAAACATGCCAGGAACAGCCCTGCGGAACGGAATATGTTGTCCATAACTTCCTCCACACATCAAAGATATCCCGACGTTTTACATAACGCAAACTTTTTACATAAATAAGTAAAAACTGCAAACTGTCAGAATAGATAGACTTGCAAAAGATTCGAAAGTTCTGTCCAAACATATTTAACAAATATTGCCCGATGCCACGTGCTATGTTAACTTTAAATAGGGACTGTCCCTATTTATTATGA
>JAAYZZ010000123.1 GCA_012514595.1 Elusimicrobiota bacterium | reverse complement strand
GTTCCTCTCTTTGCGCAGAAGAAGGCGGACAATCTTCTTCGGGCGATCCAGGAGAGCAAGGCGCGTCCTTTGTCGCGGCTCATTTTTGCCCTGGGGATCGCAAATATCGGCGAGCGTGCGGCCCAGAATCTGGCAGAAAAATTCCGGACGATGGAGGCCCTGATGGGCGCTTCGCGTGAAGAGGTGATGACAGTTCCCGAGATCGGGGTTGTGAGCGCGGATGGTCTTGTCCGGTTCTTTGCGCAGAAGGAAGTTCGGGAGGTGATCGTCCGGTTGCGGGAGGCAGGGGTCAACATGCGCGGGGCGGATCGTGCCTCCGAGGGGCGTTTGGCTGGCCAGGTTTTTGTCTTTACCGGTGAGATGGAGGGGCTGCCGCGTTCACAGGCCGCTGCCCTCGTCCGGGAGAGGGGCGCAGAGGTCGGGACGGGAGTGACGCAGAAGACCACCGTTCTTGTCAAGGGGCGGCAGGGGGGTGGATCGAAATATCAGAAGGCCCTGGCCCTGGGGGTCCGGGTCATCACGCAAAAAGAGTTCGAGGAGATGGTCTATGGTCAAGGTTGAGAGAAAGGGTTTTCTGCGGATCCTGATCGGGGGGATCGTTTTTCTGATGCTTGCGAGTGTCTTCTCCGGATGCGCGTCCTTCCGGAAGAAGTTCGTTCGCAAGAAGAAGGTAAAATCCACCGTCGAGGAGTTCATTCCTGTTCTGGAGCCTGTCGAGTATGCGCGTATCGAAAAGACGCCGGCGCAGGCCTACCAGGACCACTACACGATGGTCAGTGCGTATTTCAAGGACCTCGATCGGGCGCTTCTGGATCCGCAGGGGGCGGATAAACAGGCGAAGTATTTCTTGGCCCAGATCGCGGCCCATGTGAGAGGAATGGCCGGTCTTCTGCTCGGCGAACTCCAGGCCGAGCTTTTACAGATCGCCGGGCAGATCGATGCGGTGGCCGGGGCCTATGACAAGCCTGTCTCTTTGCGCCGTTATGATATCGTGCGTCTCGACGTGAAACGGATCCAGAGGGATATCCGGGGAAAGTTCCGTCCCAAAATGGTCCTGGAGGGGATCCTCCCGCAGCCATGAAGGCGCTTGTTGAGGATTTCTTGAACTATCTTGCGGTCGAGAGGGGGTTGGCCAAGAATTCCCTTCTGGCGTATCGTCGGGACCTTTCGGCGTATGTCCGGTATCTCGAGGGACATTGTCATTTGAAGGATCCCTCAGTGGTCCGACGGGAGCATGTGACCTCTTACATGCAGCAGCAGAAGAAGGGAGGGCTTTCTTCTTCCTCGATCTGTCGTTCGCTCGCCGCGGTGAGGATGTTCCACCGGTTCCTGGTGCGGGAGAATATTGTTGTCGAGGACCCGACGGATCTTGTCGATACGCCTAAGTTGTGGAAAAGGGTCCCGGATGTCCTCACCCAGGCCGAGGTCGAGCAGATGATCTCGTTGGCCGGAGGGCGGGACGCCCAGGCGGTCCGCGACAGGGCCATGCTGGAGTTGTTCTATGCCAGCGGTCTTCGTGTCTCGGAACTGGCGGGGTTGTCTCTGGAGAGCGTGAACCTCCAGGTGGGTTTTGTCCGTTGTCTCGGAAAGGGCAGCAAGGAACGGATCATCCCCGTCGGGAAAGGGGCGCGGGAAGCCCTGGAGAGGTATCTTCAAAAGGCGCGCGCGCGGCTGTTGGGGGGGCGGGCGTCCTCCGCTCTTTTTTTGAGCCGTCTGGGGACGCCGCTTACGCGCCAGGCCCTGTGGAAGATCATCAAGGCCTATGCCGCGAAGGCAGGGATCAAAAAGACCATCAAGCCGCATACGCTCCGGCACACCTTTGCCACACATCTTCTGGAGCATGGCGCGGATCTGAGGAGTGTTCAGGAAATGCTGGGGCATGCGGATATTTCGACGACCCAGATCTATACGCACGTGGACAGGGAGAGATTGAGAACGATCCATAAACAATTCCATCCGAGGGGATGACGTGAAGAAATCGGCTTTGAGCAGGATCCCGGAGAATGTCCGGAAGGTCCTGGAGGATGTTCGTGAGGTGTCTGACCAGAAGGGGGTCGCTGCCTGGCTTGTGGGGGGGATGGTGAGGGACCTGATCCTCAAGCGGTTCAGCATCGACGTGGATCTGGTGGTTGAGGGCCCGGGGGTCCTTTTTGCGCGGACGCTGGCGGCCCGTTGGGGTGCGCGGTGTGTGGCGCATCAGCGCTTCGGGACCGCGGTCCTCCAGCTTCCGGATGGCCTTCGGGTCGATGTGGTGACCGCACGT
This sequence comes from Elusimicrobiota bacterium, assembly GCA_012514595.1. Taxonomy (GTDB): domain Bacteria; phylum Omnitrophota; class Gorgyraeia; order Zapsychrales; family Fredricksoniimonadaceae; genus JAAYZZ01. The sequence continues at coordinate 4,488 of JAAYZZ010000123.1, read as the reverse complement.
CGAGAGACCTATGCGCGTCCAGGGGCGCTTCCGGATGTGATCTTCGGCCAGATCTCGGACGATCTCTTCCGTCGGGATTTTACGATCAATGCCATCGCCTGTTCTCTGGCGAGCGAGGATTTTGGCCTGATCCGGGACGACTTCGACGGGGTCTCGGATCTCAAAAAAAGGATCCTTCGCGTCATGCATTACCGCAGTTTTGTTGACGACCCCACACGTATCCTTCGTGCGGTCCGTTACGAGAAGCGCTTTGATCTCAAGATGGAAGACAGGACCCTGGCTGCGCTGAAGAGCGCCTGCCATGAGGATGCCTTTCGGACGATCACGCCTGTTCGGTATTTTCACGAGTTCGTGAGGATCCTGGAGGAGGAGGATCCTCTCCCTGCGCTCCGTCGGTTGAGGTCTGTGGAGGGGTTGCGGTATTTCTCGCTTGATGCCCATGCGGAGAAAATGATCGCGAAGATCGTGATGTTCCAGAAGGAGAAGGGGATCGCGATCCGCTCGAACGCCTGGATCCTCAGGATCTCGGCGCTTCTCGCCTGTCTTCCGCAGGACCGCATCGATCACCTTTTGAAGATCTTTCAGGTCGCACGGGCGGACCGGAGGGAGATCGATAAGTTTTTGCATTTTCTGTCTGTCCCTGATATGCTGCCCCGTCTTCAGGGGCTTTTCGGAGAGGCGTCATAACGTCGGAGAACTGTGATGAACAGAATGGATCGTCTGAATCAGCTTTTCAAGAGGGAGATCGGTCGTCTGATCCTCATGGGGGATCTGAGCGATCCGCGCCTGCGGTTGGTGACGATCACCTATGCGGATGTCAGCAAGGACCTGAGTGTGGCGCATGTGGGGTTCAGCGTGATGATCGACGGAGAGAAGGCGGTCGAGGAGGCGCGTCAGGGGCTGATGTCCGCGCGGGGGCGGATCCGATCGCTTTTGGCCTCCCGCATCGATATCCGGCATATCCCGGAGATCCGCTTTGTGCATGATGGTTCGATCGCGGAGGCGATGAGGATGGAGGAAACGCTGGAGGAGATCCGGCAGGAACGCGAGGGGAAAGAGCATGAAGAAGAGCCTTCTTGATGTCATTCGGCGGAAGAAGAGGTTTCTGGTTACGATGCATGCGCATCCGGACCCCGATGCCATGGGCTCGGCCCTGGCGATGACTCTTTTTTTGAAGTCCATCGGAAAGGATGTCCGTCTGATCAATGAAGATGCCTGTCCCCGGTGGCTGGCCTTCATGCCGCGCGTGAAGTTGTGCCAGAAATATACGGGCCGGGAGCGTTTCGCGCCCGAGGTGGTCGTGGTCCTTGATTGCGGGGATCTGGAGAGGATCGGGAAGGTCCGCTCTCTTGTCCCGGAGGGTGCCCTCGTCATCAACATCGATCACCACATCACCAACACGCATTTCGGCGACTGGAACGATGTCCGTGCTCGTTATTCTTCGACGGCGGAGATCCTCTATCAGGTCCTCAAGAACGCGGAGTGCCGGTTCGATCGGGATATCGCGACCCTTCTGTATCTCGGGATCCTGACGGATACCGGGTCCTTTGGTTTTGATTGTACAGGGCCGCACACCCATGAGGTCATTGCCGAACTTTTGCGTTTCGGTCTTCCGGTCAGCCGTCTTTATCAAAAGGTCTATGAGACCATTCCCGTCGGGGACCTTCGCGGGTTCCTTTCTTTGATGAACCGTCTGGAGATCTCCTGCGGGGGGAGGCTTGCTGTCTTGAGCATGACGCGCAGGGAGGCGGATGTCTTTTCGCGCGATTTTGACGTCAAGGACAAGGTCTTTCAGATGTTGCGTTCGGTCAAGGGACTTCAGGTCATCATGATCGCGGCTGAGGTTGGTCCTCGGAGGACACGGATCAACTTTCGCAGTCGCGATGGATTTGATGTCGCCCGGTTGGCGGCCCGTTTTGGGGGTGGGGGTCATAAAAAGGCCAGTGGATGTTTTCTGGATAAGGGTCTTAAGCAAGCCCGGGAGGCTGTTTTGTCCGAGATAAGAAAGGGTCTGTGATGGAAGGGATCATTGTTGTCGACAAGCCCTCGGGGATGACATCGCATGATGTGGTGGCGATCGCCCGTCGGAAACTCAGAGAGCGCCGGATCGGCCATGCCGGGACGCTTGATCCTTTGGCCACGGGGGTCCTTGTTCTTCTCGTGGGAAGGGCGACGCGTCTTTTTGAGCGCTTTGTGGCCTTTGACAAGGAATATCAGGCGGCGATGAAGCTCGGCGTGAGGACCGAGAGCGCGGATATCCAGGGCAAGATCGTCGAAGAGCGCCCGGTCGGAGACATCACGCGGGACGGATTGGAGAAGGTCCTGGAGAAATTCCGGGGGGAGATCGAGCAGGTCCCCCCGATGGTCTCGGCCGTCAAGCATAAAGGAGAGCGGCTTTATAAATTGGCGCGCAGGGGGGTCGTCGTCGAGCGCGAGGCACGCAAGGTCCGTGTGGACGCTCTCGAGGTCCTCGAGTTCGCGCTGCCGATCGTTTCATTCCGCCTTCTTTGCTCCAAAGGGACCTATGTCCGGCAGGTGGCCGAGGATGTGGGGGAGGCACTGGGGTGCGGGGCCTGCATCACCGAGATTCGTCGGACAAAGGTCGGGCCTTATCTGATCCGGGATGCCGTCCCTCTGGAGGAGATCCATGAAAGTCATGTCCGGCCCTTTGCGGGCTGATGCTCGTCCGAAGAAGGATCGTGTCATTGCCGCGATCGGTGTTTTCGATGCCCTTCATCGCGGGCATCAGCGTGTCATCGGGCGTGCCGTGCGTCTGGCCCGTCGAAGAGGTCTCAAGAGCGCGGTGGTCACCTTCCATCCTCATCCGGTCTCCGTTCTTCGTCCGTCGGAGTTCTCGGCTTATGTCCTTACGCTTCCCCATCGTCTGAAGATCATGGAGAGACTGGGGGTGGACTACTGTTGGGTCCTTCCTTTTGACAGAAAGATGTCGAGGATGCCGGCCTCGGATTTTGTCCGGGATCTTTTGGCGGGGATGATCGGGGTGGCCGGAGTGGTGGTGGGGGAGGACTTTGAGTTCGGGCATGACCGGCAGGGGTCGACCGGGTTTCTTCGTGATTCGGGAAAAACGTTCGGATTCTCGGTTGATGTTGTTCCCACTTTAAAAAAGAACAATATAAAAATTAAAACTAGATTTATAAAGAAATTGATAGCGAGCGGCAACCTTGCCGCTATCCGGTCTTTTCTCGGGCGTTCTTATGCGGTGACGGGGCGTGTTATTCACGGGGAGGGGCGAGGAAAAAGGCTGGGGTATCGAACAGCGAACCTTTTTCGAGAAAACGTTGTTACTTTGCCTTCCGGAATTTATCTTGCGCGTGTTGAGTGCAGGAAAGAAGTGTACGATGCCCTGGTTTATATCGGGTCAAAACCATCCTTTTCCCGGGGAAAAAAAGAGCTTGTCGTAGAGGTTCACGTGCTTGATTTCTGCGGGGATCTTTATGGCGAAGAGGTCTGGGTCCAGTTCCTGGGAAAGGTGCGCGATGATCGTTTGTTCTCCGACGAGAAGAGTCTTTCTGATCAGATCGCCCGTGATGTTGAAAGAGCCCGTTCCTATTTTCGTTCCCATCATTTTTCTTCCGCGGTGCTTCTCTAAAAAAACCTCTTCGATCGCCTTTCTTGGTTTCTGCCTTTTTTGACCCTCCTTTCTTTGAGTGGAGTCTGTCCGCCTTACTGTTTCTATAGTGTTTCTTCTGTTTCTTTACTTCCATCCCGATCGTTTCCTTTCTTGCAAGTTTATTGGTGGCAATAATTTGCCATTGTTTCATCTTTCTTGCCAAAACACTTTTTCTCTGTTGACAGAGAGGAGGGGGATTACTATACTTGTGTCTGTAGGTGGAGCGAAGTGGTGTAAAGTGGTTTTTAAGAAGACCGAAGGCCATTCTCGAAAAGGGGAAAAGAGATGTTCTACGGCGAATACACGCACGGGCTGGACACGAAAGGACGCCTGATCCTTCCGTCGAGGTTCCGTGAGGTGGCCCGCGAGAACAGTATCGAGACGTTCTTTGTGACCCGCGGTCTTGAGAAATGCATCTTCATGTTCTCCGAGAATGAGTGGCGCCTGCAGGAGCAGCGTTTTAAATCCCTTTCCTTTACAAAGCAGGATTCCCGAATGTTCAACCGCATGTTCTTTTCTGGCGCGGTCGATGTCGTTCCGGACAAACAGGGCCGTTTCATCATTCCCCAGTACTTGAAAGATTTTGCCGCGATCAAGGAAAAGACCGTGATCATCGGCGTGTCCAACCGGATTGAGATCTGGAACGAGGAGAGATGGCACGAGTTCTACACGCGTTCCAGCGAGAGCTTTGAGCAGATCGCCGAGCGCATGATGGACCTTTGACGGAAAACCCTTTTATCCAGGAGGTGTCCCATGATGACCTGCGCGCAGAGCAAGCTGATCTTCAAGCACATGGTGGAGCTTCCCCACTGCGAATGCGTGTTCTGCTCGGCTGAGGAGGAGCAGACCCATCGCTC
>JAAYZZ010000122.1 GCA_012514595.1 Elusimicrobiota bacterium | reverse complement strand
GATAATCATGCGCCTCTTCCTTGCTGCGCATGGGGACCGTGACGGACCGGGCCTCGTCCCACAAAAGCGTCTCCTGCGTGACCTTCCCACCGGAGAGGACCAGCCGCTCCTGGCGGGTCACCTCATGCTCGATCGCACGCCTGACCGCGCTGAAGGAGTTCATGTTCTTGAGCTCGGTCTTGGTCCCGAATTTCTCCTGTCCGACGGGACGGATGGAGACGTTCGCATCACAACGCAGCGAGCCTTTCTCCATATCGCAATCCGAGACGCCGAGGTAGGACAGGATCAGTTTGAGCGTATTGAGATACTGATACGCCTCCTCGGGGGACCTCATGTCCGGCTCGGAGACGATCTCAACCAGCGGAGTGCCGGTGCGGTTGTAGTCCACCAGGGACGCCCCGACCGCGTCGTCGTGGATCAGCTTTCCCGCATCCTCCTCGAGATGCGCCCGGGTGATCCCGACCCTCTTCTCCTTCCCGTCGACAACGATCGTGAGATGCCCCTTCTTGGCGATCGGAAAGTCGTACTGGGAGATCTGGTACCCTTTCGGGAGATCGGGATAGTAGTAGTTCTTGCGATCGAACTTCACAAAGGTATTGATCTCGCAGTTGAGGGCAAGCCCCACCTTGATCCCGGACAAAAGGACCTGGCGGTTGAGGACCGGCAGGGATCCCGGAAGCCCCAGGCACACCGGGCACACGCAGGTGTTGGGCGCCTCGCCAAAGACATTGCGACACCCGCAGAAGATCTTCGTCTTCGTCGAGAGCTGCAGATGGACCTCAAGTCCTATGACCGTTTCGAATGTTGTCATATCACGAAAAGAATGCCGTCTTGACGATCAAGAAGGCCATACCTGCGAAAAGAACAAAAAGCACGATCACCACCGCCACGATGAACCACTCCGGAAGGAAGGCCGCCAGCCGCTGCCGGAACCCGCCGCCGCAGCATCCCCCGCCCCGCACCTCACGCCCCCTTCAGGGATGGACGCTCTTTGTGCCATCCCGTCTTCTGTTCATAAACGAACGCCGCATTCAAAAGGGTCTCTTCATCGAACGCCCGGGCCATGAGCTGAAGACCCACCGGCAAACCCGCCTTGTCGAACCCGCAGGGCAGGGACATGGCCGGGATCCCGGCCAGGTTCGCAGGGATCGTGAAGATGTCCGAGAGATACATCGCGATAGGATCGCTCGTCTTCTCCCCGATCCGAAAGGCCGTGGTCGGCGCCGTCGGAGAAAGGATGAGATCGCAATCCTCAAAGGCCTTTTCAAAGTCCCTCTTGATCAGGGTGCGGACCTTCTGGGCCCGCAGATAATATGCATCGTAGTAACCGGAGGACAGGACATAGGTCCCGAGCATGATCCGCCTCTTGGCCTCGTCCCCGAACCCCTTCTGGCGGGTCGTCTCGTACATGTCCACGATCGCGGCCTTACGCGCCTTGTCCGGAACGGCGCGAAGACCATACTCGACCCCGTCGAAGCGGGCCAGGTTCGAGCTCGCCTCAGCCGTCGCCACGATATAGTACGTCGCCACCGCGTAGGACGTATGCGGCAGGGAGATCTCCCGGACATCGGCCCCGGCCTTTTTGAAGACCTCGACGGCCTCCCGGACGGCGCCAAGAACATCGGGCTCGATCCCGTCGATAAAATATTCTTTCGGGATCCCGATCCGCAGCCCCTTCACCCCCCGCCCGAGGAGCCGGGGAAAATCCGGGACAGGACGGTCCACGGAGGTGGAGTCCCGGTCATCAAATCCGGAGATGATCCGAAGAAGGAGCGCGCAGTCCGCCACATCCCTTGTGAACGGCCCGATCTGGTCCAGGCTTGAACCAAAGGCCACAAGCCCATAGCGTGAGACACGTCCGTAGGTGGGTTTGAGACCCACCACCCCGCAGAACGACGCCGGCTGACGGATGGAGCCCCCCGTGTCGCTCCCCAGGGACCAAACGACCTGTCCTGCGGAGACCGCCGCGGCCGATCCGCCCGAGGATCCTCCCGGCACTCGTCCCAGGTCCCAGGGATTCCTCACCGGACCATACGCCGACGTCTCGGTGGAGGACCCGAAAGCGAACTCGTCCATATTCAGGCTGCCGATCACCCGCGCGCCTGAATCCTTCAATCTCTCGACAACACCAGCATCATACGGCGAAACAAATCCCGACAGGATCCGGGAGCCGCAGGTCGCGGGACACCCTCGCACGCAGATATTGTCCTTGAGGGCCACGGGCAAGGACACGGCCCCATCCCCCGACGGAGAAGGATCATGGAAGCGCACAAAGGCATTGGTCTTCGGATTGAGCTCGCGGGCATACGCCGTCATCTCTTCCGCGACCCGGGCCGCGGAGAGCTCGCCGGATACTATCTTCTGCATCAGCCCGCAGGCTGTCTGTTCTGGAATCTTCATTCAATGACCTTGGGAACCTTGTAAAATCCCTGATGACTCTCGACGGAGAAGGAGAGCGCCTCCCCATTCGTCAGGGACGGGCGGGGAACATCATCGCGGAACACGTTCTCCACATCCAGGACGTGACTGGTGGGTTTCACATCCGACACATCCAGCGCCTTCAAGGCCTCGATATACGCCACGATGCCCTCGAGGTCCTTTCCCAAACGTACGGCCTCCGCATCCTCCAGGTGAAGACGTGACAGCGCTGCGATCTGATGGACCGTCTTTTGATCGATCATCCTTTTTCTCCGCCGGTAATGAAGGCCAAATCTTAACACCCCCGTTGGGTCAAGACAAGGCAAAAACACACGGGATCACGCCTGAGGAGCCCGGACCTCCAGGGCCTTGGGGATCGTGAAATGAAAGGCCGCTCCCTCTCCGACCGCGGACTCGATCCAGATGCGGCCGCCATGATCCTCCACAACACTCTTGACGATACTCAAACCCACTCCCGTCCCCTCATACTTTCCGGAATTATCGACACGCTTGAAGATCCCAAAGACCTCCTCTTGCTGCGAGGGGTCGATCCCGATCCCATTATCCCTGACAATAAACTCGTGATGGTCCGGCCGCTCCTCATAAGAGACCTCGACGACAGGCTGGATCCCCTCGCGCCCCCCGGAGAACTTGACGGCGTTCGAGACCAGATTGAGAAAGACCTCCTTCATCTTGATCCCGTCGCAGATGACCGCAGGCATGTTCCGAGGCGTCTTCATCTCCACATGCCCCTGTTTAATACGGTACTCCAGATTCGCCAGCACATCATCGAGAAGAGCGCCGGTCTGGACATATTCATAGGGATTACGGACCCGGGTGATGCGCGTGAGGGCCAAGAGGTCCTTGATGAGGGCATTCGCCCGATCCACCCCCCGGCAGACCCCCTCGAGACACTCCCGCCCCTTCTCGTCGAGAGCCGCATACTGATGGGTCTTGAGGAAATCCGCATACCAGGCGATCCCCATCAAGGGAGAACGGATATCGTGGCTCACGGTCTGCACGAACCTGTCGAGCTCCCGGTTCACCTTTTCCAGATCCTTCTTCTGCTTCTCGGTCAGTTCAAGATTCTTGCGCAGGACCTCGCTCTGTTTCTCAAGGGCCTTCTTGGAGGCATCGAGCTGACGGACCATCTGATTGAAAGCCCGGCTCACCTCCCCGATCTCATCCCGGGACTTCTCATCGAGCTGGACATCCAGGTTCCCTTGCCCGATCTCATGGGCCCCCCGCTCCAGCTTCTTAAGAGGCCCATCAATGCTCCCCACGATCCAGAACGAAAGAAACAACCCTAAAAGAAGACTGGTCGCGGCCAAGGCGAGAAAAAGATTACGGGCCGTGGTCTGACGCTGCCGGGTCTTTGTAAGCGAGTCCTGCGTGAAGGCCTCGACCTGCGCGATCAACCCCTGCACCTCGCTCGTCAGCTTGTTCTCATCGCGGTGGATCTGGGCAATGGTCTCTGTCGAGATCTCGTATTTTCCCGACAAGATCATCTCGCAGACATCGTCGACAAGAGAATCGTAATGGATATGGGCCCGCTCGACCTCCTTGAGCCTTGTCGCGACCTGCTCGAGGGCCTTCTTCATCGCCGGGTCCTTTGTCCTGCGCAGGCTCTCCGCGACAAGACCCTTCCCCTTGAGAATATTGACCGCCCCTTCTTGGGCCAGGTCCTCGAAGCTCTTCTTGGCCAGTTTCACATGAAAAAGAAGATGCTCCTGACGGGCCGCGTTGACTTCCTGATAGGCCATCTCTTCGCTGATCCGCCGAAGCCTCTCAAAGACGACCCCCTTCTCCTGCTGATAACGGGTGACGGCCGCAACGGTCTGCATGAGGACCACATCCCGGTCCACGACCCCCCGGATCTCCGCAGCCATTTCCCGCAAGAGACCGATCCCCGCGACCACATGCGCGGCCATCAGCCCCAGGAGGACCACGATCAGAAGGAAGATCTTGGCCGAGATCTTCATGCCAGTCTCTCCTTGATATCCGTCGGGATAGGACACGGGCGGAACCTCTCCCCCAGACAGGCCAGGACCACATCCGCCTCGACGAGAAGGTCCCCCGAAACTTTATTGACGACCTTCTGGCGGAAAAAAACACGCGCCCCTGTCAACTTCTCGATGACGGCATCACAGAGGACCACATCTCCGTAACGGGCCGGGGCCCGGTAGTCGAGAGAACAGGAGCGGACCGCAAAAAGGATCCCCCGGGCGATCAGGTCCGTGATCCGGACCCCCCTCGCCAGAAGATAGTCGGTCCGGGCCTCCTCCATGTACTTGAGATAGTTCGCGTAGTAGACAACGCCCCCGGCATCCGTGTCGTGATAATAGATCTGCCGCTCCATCACTCGCCTCCTGTCAGGGCGTCGGAAAGACGCGCGTAGTCCTCAAGGGACAGGTCCTCGGGCCTCAAGCCCGGACTGATATCCGCTCTCCGGCAGGCCTCCATCAGAACATCCTTTGGCGCCACAACGCCCAGCGCGTTCGCCAGAGTCTTCCTCCTCTGGAGAAACGCCGTGCGGATGATCCTCAAAAAAAGAAGCTCATCCCTCACGGGGACCGCAGGGTCCCGGCGCATGTCGAGGCGCATGAAGCACGACTCGACCTTCGGGACCGGCCGGAAGGCCCCGGGCCGGATCTTAAAGAGCATCGTGGGCTTCGCGAAATAATTGACCCAGCAGGTGAAAGACGAATATTGCTTGCTTCCCACCGGCGCTAACAGCCGTTCTCCGAACTCAAGCTGAACGGTCATAAAAAGAGAGGTGAACCGTTCGCGGTTCTCCAGGACCTTTGTAATGATCGGAGTGGAGATATAGTACGGGAGGTTCCCGACGACCTTGAGCGGACCCGGAAGGTCTCCCAGACCGAACTTCAGGAAATCCGCGTGCACGATCCGGAGATTCGTTCCCGAGAACTCCCCGGTCAAACGCTCCACAAGCTGCCGGTCCGCCTCGACCGCGATCAGCTCCCGCACACACGGCATGATGACGCACGTGAGCGCCCCCTGCCCCGGGCCGATCTCAAGCACGGTCTCCTCGGGCGAGAGATCGCACGCCTCGACGATCCTCGAGAGGACCCTGCGGTCCACAAGAAAATTCTGCCCCAGCCTTTTCTTGACCACAAAGATCGACGGGTCCTCGGGCCTGATCCTTTTCATGCGCCCACCAGCCTTGCCGCAAGGTCGATGGCCGCCCGCATGGACCCAGGATGTGCCACGCCTTTTCCCGCGATGCCAAAGGCGGTGCCATGCGCGGGCGAGGTCCGGATAAAGGGAAGCCCGGCCGTCAGATTGACCAACCGGTCGAAATAAAGGGCCTTGAGCGCCACAAGCCCCTGGTCGTGGTACATGGCCACGATCAAGTCATACCCCTTCCTGTTGCCGACCTCAAAAAAAGTGTCCGCCGGGAACGGCCCCTGAACATCCATATCAAGGGCGCGCGCCTTTCTGAGGGCCGGGGCGATCACCCGGTCCTCCTCCCGCCCCATATGCCCCGCCTCACCCGCATGAGGATTGAGACCCAGGACCGCGATCCTCGGATGCCGGACCCGCAAATGCTCGACGAGAAAACAGTGCGACGTCCGGAGGACAGACAAAAGCTTGGAGACCGTGACCATCTTCGGGACCTGAGAGAGCGCCACATGCCGCGTCACGAGGACCATTCGCAGATCATCGGCGACAAACAGCATCTCGACATCCCTCCGGTCAAAGGCCTCGGCGAGAAAAGTGGTATGCCCCCTGAACCCCGGAGAAAAGCGTGCGACGGATTCCTTGGAGACCGGTCCCGTCACAAGTCCATGGACCCGATTCTCCTTGAGAAGGTCGACCGCATACTGGAGATACAAGAGGGAATCCCTGCCCGATTCTCTCGTCGGAGATCCAAGGACATGACGCCCCCGTAAAGAGGAGGCCAGATGCAGGAACGCCGGACGGTCTTTCTGCCGAGGCCAAAAACGATCAAAGACCTTTTCATTCCCGATGACCAGCGGCTCGACCCCCCGCGGCCACCGCAGAACCGAGAGGGCCTTGGCCGCCACCTCAGGCCCTATCCCTGCCGGATCACCGAGAGTGATCGCAAGAATCCTACCCTTTGATCTCGACATACGCCTTTTCCCTGAGTTCCTTGAGCCATGCCTTGAAGCGGGCCCGGAACTTCTCCTGGAAGATCTGCTGATAGAGCTGCTCTCTGACGTCTTCGAAGGCCATCTGTCGCGCCGGCGTCTCTCCCTCGATCTTGAGGATATAGAAGCCTTCCGGGGTCTCAATGACATCGGAGACATCTCCCGCCCTCATGATCTCCAGACGGGCACGGAACGGCTCGCTCAGCTCATCACGCGAGACGATCCCCACAGAAGGAAGGTCGGAATAGATCACCGCCACCTCCTTGAAATCCCCTCCGGCCTTGATCGCGGCAAGGGCCTCCCTGGCCTTTTTCTCCGCCTGGACCTTGTCAAATGTGGACCGGACAAAAATACTTCCCAGATTCACCTTGGCCTTGCGGAAGAACTCCTCCCGATGGGACTGATAATGATCGGTCACCTCCTGGGGATTCACGTGGACCTTGTCGCGGACCTCGAGATTGACGATCACCTGCCCCTTGATCTGATCCTCGATCTTCTTTTTGACATCCGAGACCGTGAGGCCCTCGGCCTTTGTCGCCTCGAGAAAGGCATCAAAAGACGGATATTTGGCCTTGATCTCTTCCAGCCGCTCGTTCACCGCCTGCGGCTTCAGCTTGATCCCCGCCTTTTCCGCAGCCCCAAGGACAAGACGGTCCTCGATCAACTGCTCGATCCCCTTTTTCTGATACTCGCGCATGATCTCATCCATCTCCTGCGGGGTCTTCCCCTCCACCTTGAGCTGCGAGTAGACCCCGCGCATATACTTCACGAGGTCCTGGACCGTGATGATCTCGCTGTCGACAACGGCCAGGATCGCATCCTCCACGGCCAAAGCCAGGGAAGGAGCGCAGAGACACGCGCAGAGACACAGAGCAAAGATCCTCTTAAGAAGCGGCATGAGCCCTCTCCGTTTCTTTTTTCAGGTTTTCAACAGATTCCTTGAGCATCCGGCAATAGAGATCGAACCCGACGCTAGCAATATACCCGTGCTGCTCCTCCCCCAGGATATTTCCGGCGCCCCGGATCTGAAGGTCCTCAAAGGCGATATGGAATCCGGCGCCAAGGTCCGTGTACTTGCGAAGCGCCTCCAGACGCCTGCGGGCCACCCCCGAGAGATGCGCGTGCTCGGGAACAATGAAATACGCATAGGCCTTCACATCCATCCGCCCCACCCGCCCCCGCAACTGATGAAGGTCCGAGAGACCGAAGCGTTCGGCCCGATTGACGATGAGCGTGTTGGCGTTCGGGATGTCAATGCCGGACTCTATTATAGTGGTGCACACCAAAACATCAACGTCCCCCTTGAGAAACTTGAGCATGATCGACTCCAGAAGCTTCCCCGGCATCTGCCCGTGCCCGACCGCAAGGCGCGCCTCGGGGACCAGCCGCCGGATGATCCGCGAGATCGGATCGATGTCCTCCACATGATTGTGAAGAAAAAAGACCTGACCTCCACGAGCCATCTCTTTTTTGATCGCATCCCGGATGATCTCCTCATCAAAAGGAACCATCTGGGTCGTGACCGGCACCCTGTTCTGGGGAGGGGTCGCAATGACCGACATATCGCGGCACCCCGAGAGCGCCATGTAGAGGGTCCGGGGGATCGGGGTGGCGGTCAGGGTCAGGACATCGGCCAGAAGTTTCATATGCTTGAGCCGTTCCTTGGCCTGGACCCCGAACCGCTGTTCCTCGTCGATCACGATCAGCCCCAGGTCCTTGAAGGTCACGTCCTTGGACAAAAGCCGGTGTGTCCCGATCAGGACGTCGACCTTGCCTTCCGCCGTCTCCCGAACGATCGCGGCCTGCTCGGCCTTGGTCCGAAAACGCGAGAGCATCCCGATCCGGACCGGATAATCCCTCATTCTTTTTGAAAAATTGAAATAATGCTGCTCTGCAAGAACGGTCGTCGGGACAAGGACCGCAACCTGCTTTCCGGCCATCACGGCCTTGAAGGCGGCCCGCATCGCGACCTCGGTCTTTCCGTAGCCCACATCCCCGCACAACAGGCGGTCCATCGGACGCCCCGTCTCCATATCCTTTTTGGTCTCACGGGAGGCTCGTGCCTGATCAGGGGTCTCCTGAAAAGGAAAGGCCTTCTCGAACCCCTCCTGCCAGGGGCTGTCCGGCGGAAAAGAAAATCCCTGGACCGCCTCCCGCAACGCCTGGACCCGGATCAACTCCGCGGCCAGACGCTGGATCCGCTTTTCGATCATGCGACGGACCTTCTCCCACTCCCGGGTCCCCAGCTTGAAAAGGCGCGGCGGCTTCTTCGTGAACCCGATGTATTTCTGGACAAGGTGCAGGTCATGCCGAGGGACGAACAGTTTGTCCCCGCCCCGGTATTCGATGATGAAATGCTCGACATCCTTCTCGTTCACCTGGAAGGTCTTGAGTCCCAGAAAGCGGCCGATCCCGTGGTGATTGTGCACCACGTAATCGCCCTTCTCGATGTCGACAAAATTGTTGAGAGGAACATCGCAACGGAAGACGTCCGCCCCCCGGGCGCGGGCCGGAAGGATGATGACGACCTTGTGCTCCCAGATATTCTTTCCGGTCTCAACGTGGAAAGAGGCGATGCGGCGGATCTTGTCCCCATCGATGTCGATCCGAATGGGACCGTCAAAATTGACCGGGAAGATATCGAGGACGCTCCCCCGCAGGGCATACTGACCTTCGGCAGAGACCATCCGCGCCCGCTCATAGCCGAACTGGGCAATGTCCTTCTGGAGCGTGTCGTAGCCCACGCTCTGTCCCACAAAATATTTCAGGGAATGGAACATCTTAAAAAGGACCTTTCTCGGCGAAGAAAAAAAGGGGGCGCTTCAAGCGCCCCCTTTTTCGCCTCAAGTCTTTTTTATCATGAACCCGCCTTCTTCTGGAGATTGTTCCAGAGAAGGACCAGCGGGGACACGATATAGATCGTCGAATATGCGCCGACGATAAATCCGATCAGGAGCGTGAGAGCGAACGCGTTGAGGACCTCGCCCCCCAAAAAGAAGAGGGACACGACCACAAGACTCGTTGAGAGGCTCGTGAGAATGGTCCGGCCCAGCGTCTGGTTCAGACTCAGGTTGAGGACATCGGCCAGGGACATCTTCTTCCCCTTCTGGTTGATATTCTCCCGGACGCGATCATAGATGACGATGGTGTCATTGATCGAGTACCCGGCGATGGTCAGAAGAGCTGTCACGACCAGAAGATCGATCTGCCGGCCCATGAGCACCAGGAGCCCCATGGAGATCACGACATCATGCAAAAGCGCAATGACCCCCGCCGCGCCGAAATCCCAATGCCGGAACCGGAAGGCCACATAGATCATGATGCCGGCCAGGGCCAGGAGCATGGCCAGGATCGCCTGCTGACGCAGATGCTTTCCGACCACAGGCCCGACCTTCTCGATCCGAAGGGTTTCAAACGAATTGTCCGCAAAGGACTCCTTGAGGGTCGTCTGGACCTTCTCATAGGTATCCTCCCCGGTGCGGATGATCACGTTGTGTTTGTCATTGGCGAACTGCTGGATGACCGCATCCGCGATCCCCGCGGATTTGAGCGCCGCCCTGACAGCATCCGCCTCAACAGGAGACGCAAAGTGATACTCCTGGACCTGCCCGCCGGCAAAATCGATTCCGAAGGCCTGGTCTTTTTTCTGAACGATCGTTGTGATGCCCCAGGCGATGATCGCCGCCGAGAGCACAAGAAAGAACGGGGCCTTGTTGATGAAATTGAACTTCGTCTCCCCCACAATCCTGGCCATCTTCAGGGTCTTGACCACATTCTTCTCGATCAGAAAGAGGAAGAACGTCCGGGTGACGAAGACCGCTGTAAAGAGCGAGGCCAGAAGACCGATGGTGAGCGTGACCGCGAACCCCTTGATGGGACCTGATCCGAAATAGAAGAGCATCGCGGCCGCGATCAGGGTCGTCAGATTCGAATCGATGATCGCCGAGAGCGCCCGGTCATAACCCGCATTCACGGCAGCGGAGAGGGGACGCCCGATATCGATCTCCTCGCGGATGCGTTCGTTGATGAGGATATTGGCATCCACGGCCATGCCGAGAGTGAGGGCCAGGCCCGCGATCCCCGGCAGCGTGAGCGTCATGGGCGACTGCGGCAGCATCACGTTCAGGAAGCCCATGACACCGATGGTCAAAAGAAGATTAAGGACCAGGGCCAGGGAGGCGATCACTCCCCCGAGAAGATAATAACTGGCCATAAAGAGAACAACAGCCCCTGTCCCGACCAGCGTGGCCCGGACGCCGGAACTGATGGAATCCATCCCCAACAGAGGACCGATGGTCCTCTCTTCCTCGATATGCATCGGGGCGGGCAGAGACCCGGAACGCAACGCAAGCGCCAGGACCGAGGCCTCATCATAGGTGAAATCGCCCGAGATCTCCGCATCGCCGCTCAAGATAGGCTCGCGGATATTGGGAGCCGAAAGGACTTCCCCGTCCAGAACGATCGCAAGCCGGCGGTCCACATTGGCCTGTGTCAGCTCTGCAAACTGCCGGGCCCCGTCGCTCTTGAAGCGCAGGGTGATCCGGGGCATCAGACTGCTGGTGTCCGGCATGGCATCCGCAACGGCATCCCCCTGCATGACAGCATTGGATTCCACGAGAAGAGCTTCAGGCCGGTCCCCCCTGGCATACTTCAGCTCATATCCGGGAGGGATCTCGCCGGCGACCGCCTTCTTGAGAAGATCCGCATCATCGCTCACGAGCCTGAACTCAAGATGCGCCACACGCTTGACCATCTCAACGGCCTTTTCACGGTCCGTGACCCCGGGGATCTGCAGAAGGATCTGGTCCTCTCCCTGACGCTGGACCACCATCTCTCCGGCCCCCAGACTGTCGATACGGTTGCGGAGGATCTCGATCGCCCGCAGGACCGCATCGTTCCTGGCCTTTTCAGGCAAGGCCGAGGTGTCGACCCGAAGGACGAGATGCATCCCCCCCTTGAGGTCGAGCCCCAGGTTGATCCGCTTGTCGAGCGGCGTCATGAAAAGAATGGCTCCCAGAAAAACGCCCGCGATGATGAGAAGTCGGTTCTTGAGGTTCTTTGACATGGCTCTGTCCTTTGAAGGTTACGCGGTCTTATTAAGAACGGTGGCGATGGCGGCCTTGTCGATCTCGATAGAGCACCGGGCATCGATCTCGACCATGACCGTGTTATCGCGCACATCCTGGACCGTGCCGTGGATCCCGCCCATGGTCACGACCTTGTCACCGCGCTTCAGGTTCTTCAAGAGCTCCTGATGCTCCTTGCGCTTTTTCTGCTCCGGACGAATGATCATCAGATAAAAGATCCCGAAGATCAGGACCATGGGTAAAAACTGCATGATACCGCTGGACTGCGGGGCCATAAACGATCCTCCTTGAAGAGACGACGATTACTGCTTCTTGTTCTTATTGTAAAGCGAACGGACCGTGTCCGTCATCTGGGCCCCGGTCTTGATCCACTTGTCCATCTTGGCCATATCCATCTTGTACTGGGCCGGCTTTTTTGTCGGGTCATAATGGCCGATGATGTCCAGCACACGCCCGTCGCGCGGGGCCTGTTTGGGGATGGCCACGATGCGCCAATTGCTGTGCTTTTGGGCCGGGTTCCCGGATCTCTGCATCCTGATACGAACTTCCATTTGAACTCCTTTTTCTTCTGTCCTTGTTTCTTCCGATGTTATTTTCTCGCCGCCAATTCGAGCGCGCGCACCTGGGCGCGCGCCTTGTTGACGGTCTCCTCATATTCCCTGGACGGATCCGAATCCGCCACGATCCCGGCTCCCGCCTGAATGTAGGCCCTTCTTCCCTTAAGAAGAACGGTCCTGATGGTGATACAGGTGTCCAGGTCACCTGAAAAACCGAAATATCCAACGCATCCGCCGTAGACCCCGCGGCGGGCCTTCTCCAGGTCCTCAATGATCTCCATGGCCCTCACCTTGGGCGCCCCGGAGAGCGTCCCGGCCGGAAAGACCGACTCGAGGGCGTCGATCGCGTCCTTTCCCTTCGCCAGTCTCCCTCGGACATTGGAGACGATATGCATGACGTGGGAGTACCGCTCGATCGTCATGAGGTCCGTGACCTCAACAGTCCCCGTCTGACAGACGCGGCCCAGGTCGTTACGCCCCAGGTCCACCAGCATCACATGTTCAGCCCGCTCCTTCGGATCGGCCAGGAGGTCACGCGCCATCTTCTGATCCTCCTCAAGGTCCCTTCCGCGGGGACGTGTCCCCGCGATCGGCCGCGTCTCCACCACCCCTTGCTCGCAACGGACCAGCATCTCGGGGGAGGACCCCACCACCTGCATCCCATCCAGATGCAGAAGATACATATACGGCGAAGGGTTCACGGTCCGCAGTGTCCGGTACAACGAGAGCGCATCGGCTCCTCCCGGGACCTCAAAACGCTGGGACAGAACGACCTGGATGATCTCACCACGCCTGATCTCCTTCTTGGCCGCGGCGACCATGGCCTCAAATTCCCGACGCGTACAATTCGAGACCGGCTCGCCCCCCTTGGCGCTGACGGGACGGGAGCGCGGAACAAAGACGGGGCGTTCCAGCTCGCGGATCATCCTCCGGATACGCTTCTGGGCCACGGCAAAGGCCTTGAGCTTTTCGGCCCGCGTACTCCCTTCCGAAAAACCGGCGCAGCTGACCACCTTGATCGTATGGTGGAGGTGATCGAAAATGACCAAGTCCTTCACCATCATCAGGACCGCATCATCGACCTTGAGATCGTCTTTGGTCTTTTCGGGGATCCTTTCAAAGAACCGGACGGTATCATATCCCAGATATCCGACGAGCCCTCCGCAGAATCTCGGAAGGCCGGGTATATTAACATATTTGTACCGGGCAAGCAACTCCCGGACGATCTCCAGCGGCGTGCGCTCAAAAGGCCTGTCTTCCTCGACCATCCGCCCCTTCAGGCGACGGATCAATCGGGCCTTTCGTCCCTTGCTGCGAAGGACCATCTCCGGATCGGTCGCGAGGAACGAATACCGGGCCAACGTCTCTCCGCCCTCGACAGATTCGAGAAGAAACCCGTAAGGCCTCCCGGAGGCCATCTTGAGATAGGCCGCCACGGGCGTCTGGAGGTCCCCGGAGATCTCCTGATAGACAGGGACCAGCGTGCCCTTCTGGGCGTATGTCAGGAATTCTTTCTCCGTCATCATATCCTTCGCGTCATGCCGGCCCCAGGGTCGGCCTCACCGGCACCTTGAGCCCGGCCAAATGGTCCTTGACCTCTTTCATGGAGATCATACCGTAGTGGAAGATCGAGGCGGCCAGCCCTGCATCCGCAGTGGTCTCTGAAAAAAGCGCGCCAAAATGTTCAACCTTCCCCGCCCCGCCCGAGGCGATGACCGGAATATTGACCGCTTCGGTGACGGCCTTGGTCAGGGGCAGATCAAACCCGTCCTGGGTCCCGTCGGCATCCATACTGGTCAGAAGGATCTCTCCTGCCCCCAGACGCTCCACCTCTTCGGCCCAGGCAATGGCCTCGCGGAACGTCTCCTGCCGCCCGCCGTGAGTAAAAACCTTCCAGACCTTCCCGACCTTCTTGGCGTCGATCGCGACCACGATGCACTGGGACCCGAAACGCTCTGCCGCCTCCTTGATGAGGCGCGGAGATCTCACGGCCGCGGTATTGATCGAGACCTTGTCCGCCCCGGCGTTCAAAAGCAACCGCACATCCTCGACCGACCCGATCCCGCCTCCGACCGTGAGCGGCATGAAGACCTGCTCGGCGGTACGATTGACGACATCGACAAAGATCTTCCGCTTCTCATGGCTTGCGGTGATGTCCAGGAACACGAGCTCATCCGCCCCGGCCTTGTCATAGACGCGGGCGATCCCGACCGGGTCCCCGGCATCCTTCAGGTCCACAAAATTGACACCCTTGACCACCCGACCATCCTTGACGTCGAGACAGGGGATAATGCGCTTTGTCAACATCCTTCGGCCATCCTGATCGCATCCTTCAGTTTGAGCGTCCCCTCGTACAGGGCCCGGCCCGTAATGACCCCCAAAAGATTAGGGGCCTTGAGCGCCTTCAAGGCCTGGACATCCTTGAGGTCCTTGATCCCGCCCGAGGCGATGACATGGATCCGCACGGCGGAAAGAACTTTCTTGAGCTCCTCGATATTGGGACCCGACAGCATACCGTCACGCGCCACGTCTGTGTACACCAGATACTTGAGCCCCATCCTCTCGAGCTCGCGGGCAAGATCCACTCCAGGAAGGGTCGAGACCTCGACCCATCCCCGCTGGGTCACCAGGCCCTTGGAACAGTCCAGGCTGACAACAAGACGATCCTCGCGTCCCTTGATGATGCCGCGAAAGAAATCCCGGTCCAGGACGACCCGGGTCCCCAGGATCACCCGCGCCACTCCCGCGTTCAGAAAGTCGTCGATCGCCTCGAGCGTCCGGATGCCTCCCCCGCACTGGACAGGGACCTTGACGCTCCGGGCGATCCTCTTGATCGCGTCCTGATTGCTCCGCGTCCCCGTCTCCGCCCCGTCGAGATCGACGAGATGAAGGGCCTTGGCCCCGGCGTCGATCCATCGGCCCGCGACCTCCAGGGGGTCATCCCAATATTCAGTAATATCATCGAACCGCCCCTGCCGGAGCCGCACGACCTTGCCGTCCTTGATGTCGATCGCGGGAAAGATGATCATTCGAAAAAGGCACCAGGAACTAGAAACCCGGTCCTCCCCTTTTTGTTTTCAGTTCACAAAATTCCTCAGGATCCCCAGACCGACCCCCTGGCTCTTCTCCGGATGGAACTGGAGCCCCCAGACATTGTCCCGACGGACCGCCGAGGCGTATCTGACCCCGTAGTCGGTCCAGGCCGCGACGACCGACGCATCCTTTGGCACCACATAATAAGAGTGACAAAAATAGACAAAGGGGTCTTCGCCGATCCCCTTGAACATGGTGGCATGGCGGGCAACAGGCGAGATCCTGTTCCATCCCATCTGCGGGACCTTGACCGTATCGGAAAACTTTTCGACGGTCCCGGAGAGAAGCCCCAGCCCCTTGACCGCCCCCCCCTCCGTGCTTTTTTCAAAAAGAAGCTGATACCCCAGGCAGATCCCCAAAAAGGGTTTGCCGAGGGCCACCTCCTTATGGATACGCTGGACCAGGCCCGTCTCCTTGAGACGTTCCATGGCCGGCCGCATGGCCCCGACACCGGGAAGCACGATCTTGGCCGCGGCGCGCAGGACCATCTCGTCAGAGGTGATGCAGGCTTCCGCCCCGACGGCCTCCAAGGCCTTCTGGACGCTGCGGAGATTCCCCATTCCGTAATCGATGATCGCGATCATAAAAGGCCCTGTCACACGTCACACGTCACACGTCACACGTCACAGAAATCCTGCGACCTTGCGCCCTTGTGACTTTGCGCCCTTCTTTAGTCAATGATCCCCTTCGTGCTCGGCACGATCCCCTCTCGACGAGGATCGACCTGGGTCGCCTCATCAAGGGCCAGCCCCACGGCCTTGAAAACGGCCTCAACATTCGTATGAACGTCATCCGAGACGTTCTGGAG
>JAAYZZ010000121.1 GCA_012514595.1 Elusimicrobiota bacterium | reverse complement strand
TTCGGGTCTGTGACCTTCAGATGCATTTTATGCATGAGGGGACCCCGCGGATCGCCAAGGACGCGGTCTGGGTGGCCCCCCGTCCCAGGGAGATCAAGGTCGTCTGCCCGTCGGATCTGAAGGGGACCCTGGAGAAGGTCCTCTCCGACCACAATATTTGCTCCAAAGAGGCGATCATCCGCCGCTATGACCATGAGG
This sequence comes from Elusimicrobiota bacterium, assembly GCA_012514595.1. GTDB lineage: Bacteria > Omnitrophota > Gorgyraeia > Zapsychrales > Fredricksoniimonadaceae > JAAYZZ01. Next base: position 1,545 of record JAAYZZ010000121.1, on the reverse strand, counting down.
TCCAGGGGGCGAGCGTAGTGAAGCCTCTGGCCGGACCGGCGTGTGACGGTCCGTCGGATGCGAGTGTCCTGGCCCCGCGTCTCGGTTCGTCCCTGGGCTTTGCGGTCTCCAACGGCATCAACCCCCGCTTGGGGGCGCTGGATCCCTACTGGATGGCGGCGTCTGCCGTGGATGAGGCGGTGCGGCAGCTTGTCGTTGTGGGCGCGGACCTGGACCGGATCGCGCTTCTGGATAATTTCTGCTGGGGAAATCCGGATAAGCCGGACCGCCTGGGAGGTCTTGTGCGCGCGGCCAAAGGATGTCATGACTTTTCCGTGGCCTATCGGGCGCCCTTCATCTCCGGCAAGGACAGTTTCTACAATGAGTATACGGATAAAGGGCGCTCGATCGCGATCCCTGGCACGATCCTGATCTCCGCGATCGGCATCGTCCAGGATGTGACGAAATGCGTCACGATGGACCTCAAGAGACCCGGGGACCGGATCTATTCGGTCGGGATGACGTATGACGAGTGGGGCGGCTCCGCGTATCTCGCCTCGCGCCGTCTTTCGGGCGGCCGGGTCCCGGTCGTTCGCCCCGTCGAGGCCATGAGGACGTTCCGGGCGCTCTCCAAAGCGATCGCCCGCGGCCTTGTCAGCGCGGCGCATGACTGTTCCGAGGGGGGGCTCGCGGTGGCCCTGGCCGAGATGGCGTTCGCCGGGGGATACGGGGCCAGCCTGATCCTGAGCAGTGTTCCGTATGAAGGCATGATGCCCCGCAATGATATGCTTCTTTTCTCCGAATCAAACTCGCGTTTTCTGGTCACGGTCTCCCCAGAGGACCAGAAGGCCTTTGAAAGGTTGATGCATTCGATCCCCTGCCGGCTCGTCGGGCAGGTGATGGAGGGTCAGGACATCTTTGTTTATGGCCTGAAAGAGGAGTTGTGTCTCAAGGCAAATATCGACGAGCTTAAGGCGGCGTGGAAGAAGCCGCTCCAATTCTGAAACCGAACAAAGCGAGGGGACATGCCCAGGAACAAGGCGGAGAAGGTCGATTATTTCGAGATGGACCAGTGGCGGATCTTCAGGATCATGTCCGAGTTCGTCGAGGGTTTTGACCGGCTGCGGAATTTCACCAATGCGGTCACGATCTTCGGCTCCGCGCGGCTCAAGCCCGATCATCCCATGTACCAGGCTGCGGAAAAGACATCCGAACTTCTGGTGAAGAATGGTTATGCGGTCTTTACCGGTGGGGGCCCCGGCATCATGGAGGCCGGGAACCGCGGGGCGTTCCTTGCCAAGGGCGATTCGGTGGGGCTCAATATCGAGCTGCCTTTCGAGCAGAAGCCGAATCCTTTCATCAGGACGCTCATCAATTTCCACTATTTCTTCTGCCGCAAGGTCATGTTCGTCAAGTATGCGAAGGCCGTCATTGTTTTTCCCGGAGGTTTCGGGACCCTGGACGAGCTGTTCGAGAGCCTGACCCTCGTGCAGACCGGCCGTATGCCCAAGATCCCGGTGATCATGTTCGGTAGTTATTTCTGGAAGGGTCTCGAGAAGTGGCTTC
>JAAYZZ010000120.1 GCA_012514595.1 Elusimicrobiota bacterium | reverse complement strand
TAGCCGTGATGCCCAGTTCCTTACAGATCTCCCCCGTGTCCATCCCATCCAGCTCACGCATGGAGAAGGCACTGGCGGTCCGCTCCGGGAGCTTGGTCATGCAGGAGCGGAAGATCTCCCAGAACTCCTTGGAGTGGAGGACCGCTTCGGCATCCGGCATCCAGTCCTTGGGGTATCCCTTGGGATTCTCGACCGCATCGTAGAATTGGTCGATCGTCTGCTCTTCGTTCGTCTGGATATCGGTCACCGGACGCTCCCGGAAACTCTTGCGGAAATGATCAATGATCTTGTGCTTCAGAATACCGATGAGCCAGGTGCGTTCGGAAGAGCGTCCGCTGAAGGAATGCCGTGCTGTCAGGGCCGCCAGGAATGTCTCCTGGACCATATTCTCGGCCTGCTCGCGGTTCCTCACACGCATCAGGGCATAGCGGAAGAGATAGTCGCCATGGCTATCCACCCATGTGGATGGATCTGAAATGCTTTTGGGATAAGATGCACCCTGCAGCTTTTTCATTGTTGGCCTTTGATCTGCGCGATCCGTTGAAGGGCCTGCCCTCCCCAGAAATCCTTGTCCCCGTACGCATCCACCAGACGGCTGTACAACACCACCGCTTCATCCTCGTCCCCCAGCATTTGATAGGAATGCGCGAGGTAATAAAGTCCGACGGGATACAGGGGGCTCTCGGGATACTGACCAATGTATTCATGGAAAAGATCCCTGGCCCGGGGATACTGACGCGCCTGGTACGCCTGGGTCGCCCGCTGGTACAGGTCCGAAGCCGAAGGAACCTTCGCGGATGGCTCCTCGGCGAGGAACACGCATCCCCCCAGCAGAAACCCCAGGATCATCGTACAGATAACGCGCTTCGCCATAAATATGGTTTTCATGCTAACAAATCAGAAAAGAAAGTCAAGGCAGGGATTTGTGCCCCGAAGGTCAGGGACTATTAAGCTCGAAATTCACCTCCACATCCACGATATCACCCAACAGGACACCCCCGTTATCCATGATCCTGTTCCAGGTGAGCCCATATTCCCTGCGGTCCACTTGGAATTTCGCCGAGATCCCCAGGACGTCCCCTTTGCCAAAAGGATGAAGCACAGGCCCCAGGACCTGCACGGGGATGACAACTTCTTTGGTCACCCCTCGCAGGGTCATGTCCCCCGTCACATCGTAACGCCCCTCTTCCTTCGAGGTGATCTCCCGGCTGACAAATGTGATCTCAGGAAAATGCTCCGCATCAAAGAAATCCGTCTTTCGGAGATGTTCATCCCGGGCCTCATGACGCGTATCGATGCCCGACACAGGGACCGTGACCCGGACGAAAGACCCGGCCAGATCGTCGGGACTAAAGGCGATTTCCCCAGAAAATTCCCGGAAGACGCCTGTGGTCCGGGACACCATCAGGTGCGCGACCGAAAACACGATCGAAGAGTGCGCGGGGTCGATCTGATAGGTTTGCGCAGAATGCACGGCAGAAGGGACAAAGAGAATGGCCAGGGCCCCAAGAACGGATAAGATCCACATAAGAACCTCCTTCTTGAGCGTTTCCGGGATTTCCGGTCTGATTCTACACCCTCTCCTCCGTTATCGTAAACAAAAAAGGCGGCCCCAGGGGACCGCCTTTTCTGAAAAACGACACGGATCACCAGCGGCCTGTCCGACGCAGAGGGGCCTCAGGCGTGCGAACGATCTGGGCGAGCGACCGGCGGATCTCCTCGTCAGGAGCACAAGAGGCCTCGAGATTACCCGACAGATATTTCTCATACCCGTGAAGGTCCAGAAGACCATGCCCGCTGAGATTGAAAAGAATGACCTTTTCCTTCCCCTCGTCCCGCGCCTTGACCGCTTCCTTGATGACACAGGCGACCGCATTCGACGTCTCCGGCGCGATCACGAACCCCTCGGTCCTGGCCCAGGTGATGGCCGCCTCGAAACTCTCGACCTGATTGGCGGCGTAGGGCCGCATCAGCCCCTCGACCACAGCCTGGCTCACCAAAGGCGCCATCCCGTGATAACGAAGTCCCCCGGCGTGGACAGGAAGAGGAACGAACTTGTGGCCCAGGGTATGCATGGGAAGAAGCGGGGTCATCCCGGCGACATCGCCGTAATCATAGGCGAACTCTCCCCTCGTCATTTTGGGACAGGCCGCAGACTCGACGGGAATGATGTCGATCTTGGCCCCATGGATCTTGTCCTGCGTAAAAGGAAATGCCAGTCCCGCGAAATTGCTGCCGCCTCCCGCGCAGCCGATGACGATATCAGGGGTCTTGATCCCGACCTTGGCCAGCTGCTTTTTGGCCTCAAGCCCGATCACGGTCTGATGCAGCAGCACATGATTGAGAACGCTCCCGAGGGCATAACGCGTACGCCCGCTCTTGTCGGAGACGGCATCCTCGATCGCCTCGCTGATCGCGATCCCCAGGCTTCCGGGCGTGTCCGGCATCTCCTTGAGGATCGCGCGGCCCGCATGGGTATCCGGCGAGGGACTGGCCACGCACTGGGCCCCCCAAAGGTTCATCAGGGTCTTGCGCATGGGCTTCTGGTCAAAACTGACCCGGACCATGTAGACCTTGCACTCGATCCCCATCAGGTGGCAGGCAAAGGAAAGCGCGGTCCCCCACTGCCCCGCCCCTGTCTCGGTCGTGATCCGCCTGATGCCGAACTGCTTGTTGTACCAGGCCTGGGCGACCGACGTGTTCGTCTTGTGACTTCCCGACGGAGAAACGCTCTCGTCCTTGTAGTAGATCCTGGCCGGGGTCTTCAAATAACGTTCGAGGTACACCGCCCGGCGCAGCGGGGCCGGACGCCATCGATACAGGATATCGAGGATCTCCTCGGGGATATCGATCCATCGCTCCCGGCTCATTTCCTGGTCGATCAGGTTGCGCGGGAACACCGCCTCCAGCATCTGCGGCTGTAGTACTGTCCCGTCCGGAAGGACCGGCGGAAGCATGGGCGTCGGAAGGTCCGCGGCCAGGTTGTACCACTGCTTGGGGATCTCATGCTCTTCGAGATTGATCTTGACCTGATCCATACGCATTCCTTTCTTGATAAAAAAGACTGGAAAAGAATTTACATGAAATCGCGCCGGAAGGCAATGGATTCCTGACCTTCCCCCAACCGGACGGGAGGAGAATTAAGGGAATACCGTATTCGCCAGGGTTCCGAAAAGGAGGATCAAAGGCACGCTGACCGCGACCATCCAGAGCGCTGTGCGCCGGCCCGCGTTGGCCCACAGGAGGCCGATCTCGGTATAATCCGTGGCCACGCCCGCCATGAGGAACACCAGGGCATTCCCCAGCGCTCCGGTCTGACGGTAGATCTCAAACGCGACAGGCGATGTGCCTTCGGAGCAGGTCTCGAGAATGGTTGCGATCAAAAGGGTCATCCCCATCCCCCCGGCCGACTTCCCGAAATAGCGGTGGAACCAGTGCCCGGGCACATACGCGCCGATGAGCGCGGCAAACGTCATCCCGATCAGGATCCAACCGAGGACCATCTCGGAGAGCTCGAGGATGCCTTTGGCGATACCTCTCACCTCTGCGGCCAGATCGAGACGGTACGCCGCCAGACGCTTCCTGAAGTCCGTAAGCACACTGAAGCCACCCGCCACATCCAGGGTATTGGGATTCTTCTCGATCAG
>JAAYZZ010000119.1 GCA_012514595.1 Elusimicrobiota bacterium | reverse complement strand
CACCTCTTCACGCGAAGCGCCCATCAGGGCCTCCATCGTCCGGAATCTTTCTGCCAGATTCTGGGCCGCACGCTCGCCGATATTCGCGATCCCCAGGGCAAAAATGAGCCGCGACAAAGGACGCTCCTTGCTCTCCTGGATCGCCCGAAGAAGATTGTCCGCCTTCTTCTGCGCAAAGAGAGGAACTGACAAAAGCTGCTCCATCCGGATCATGTAGAGATCCGCCACATCACCAACGATCTTTCTCTCAACAAGCTCGTGGGCCACGGACTCGCCGAACCCGTCGATATCCATGGCCCCCTTGCTCCCAAAATGGAGAAGACGCCGCTCCAGCTGTCTCGGACACGCCGGATTGATGCAGCGCGGTGAAACATCCCCCTCGGCCTGACAGATGAACTCCTCCCGGCATGCCGGACAATCCGTCGGAACACGCGGGAGAGGACGTCTGACCTCCGCCTCGGCCACGACCTTCACGATCTTGGGGATGACATCCCCGGCCCGTTCAATGAGGACCCGCGCCCCCACATGGATCCCGAGCCTTGCCGCCTCATCGAAATTATGCACCGTGGCGCGCGAGATCGTGACCCCGCCGCAGACGACCGGCTCCAGCTCGGCCACGGGCGTCAGGACCCCGGTCCGGCCCACCTGGGTCACGATATCCCGGACCCGGGTCGTAGCCTGGTCCGCCGGGAACTTGAAGGCCACGGCCCACCGCGGGCTCTTCATGGTCTCTCCCAAACGGACCCGCTGCCTGAAATCATCGACCTTGATCACGACCCCGTCAATATCATAAGGCAGGTCCCGCCGCATCCGTCCCCATTCCTCACAGACCGCCTCAACTTCCGTCACCCCCCGACAGAGATGCGCAAGGGGATTGACCGGAACCCCGAACCCCCGGACCATCTGAAAGAACATCCCATGACGGACCGGGGCCTTGGCCTGGGGCTCAAAACGCCCGAACGAATGCGCGAAGAATCTTAGTTTCCGACGGGAAGACTCCGAAGGATCCTGGAGCTTGAGCGAACCGCTCGCCGCGTTACGCGGATTCACGAAGATCTCAAGCCCTTCCGCCTCTCTCCCGGCATTGAGAGCGGCAAGGTCCGCGCGGTTCATGTACACCTCGCCGCGGACCTCCACAAGATCCGGAAGATCGTTTCCCGTGAGCGCCAAAGGGATGGAACGGACGGCCCTCACATTGTGCGTCACATCCTCTCCCGTCTCCCCGTCGCCCCGTGTCGCGCCATAAAGAAGAAGACCCTTCTCATAGACCAACGTCACGCTCACGCCATCGATCTTGGGTTCGACCGAGAATCCGATATCATCATCCCCCAGGACCTTGCGGACCCGCGCCACCCACTCCGCGATCTCCTCAACGGAATAGGTATTGTCGAGGGAGAACATCTTGACCGGATGCCGGATGGTCCGCGCCCCATCGGCGACCTTCGCCCCATCCCTTTGGGTCGGCGACTGTGGCAAACGGAACTGGGGGAACTGCTCCTCGAGACTCCGGAGTTCGCGCAAAAGGGCATCATACTCGGAATCCGAAATGACCGGCTGGTCCTCGACATGATACAAGTGATCGTGCCGGGCAATCTCATCGACCAAAGACGCGATCTTTTTCTCTGCCTCTTGGGATGTCATATCGTTCTAGCGCGTGATCGCAAAATCCTTCATGTCATCGCGAGGCGGGACATCGCAGACGGTCTTGTCCCGAATAGAAAAGTTCGCCTCAAGATACCCCAGGAGCTCCTGGAGACCCTCCGCCTCCCCCTGCGCGACCATTTCGACTCTTCCGTCGGGAAGATTGCGGACAAAACCGGAAAGGCCCAGCGCCTGCGCACGCCTCTGGGCGCTGTAGCGAAACCCGACGCCCTGGACCATTCCGGAAAAGATCACCTCACACCGACGCATCATTCTTCTCTTTCGAAAGTGCGGCGATCACGCCCATCAGACCGAAAAAGGCCATCATGGCCCCCAGGCCGAACCGCCAGAACACGCCCGAAGGGACCTCCCCCTGTTCGAGGGCCCCGGCCTCGGGATCATTCGGAAGATAATGCACCTGGACTTTCCGGCCCTCGGGATACCTCGCCAGGATCTTTTCAACGGCCGCCCGGTCCTTGACGAACCCTTCCCCGACACGGATCGTCCGGGACACATGAGCATTCCCATTGACCTCATACCCGAACCACACCTTGGCCCGGTACCTCTGCGAAGAGGGCTCCGGCGAAACAAGGTCCTCAAGTTCGATGGCGGAGGAAAGAACCTCCCCCTCCACATGGGGCCAGTTCGGAAAAGAAATAGATTCTTGAACGCTCTTCGCGGCGGGAAGGACAACAAAAAGACCGATGATGAGCAAAAGGACGGGAAAGACGGGAAAAGATCCTCTTGGGGTAGAACCAGGATCGCTCATGGGACCTCTGCGGGAAAAATGGTCGGGAGGGCGGGGTTTGAACCCGCGACCTCAACGTCCCGAACGTTGCGCGCTAGCCAGCTGCGCTACCTCCCGAATATCGCGAAAAAGATGGGCCATTCTAACATCGACGGAAAAGCCCGTCAACATTTCTGCCATACTTATTGGATCAGGCCGCGGGCTTGACCCCGAGCCCGATCTCCGCCTCACAGGCCAGATCATCACCGACGAAACAGCGGCAGTCAAGGAACCCGTTGGCCTTGAGAAGCTTGATGGTCTTGATTTCGATCCGCAACTGATCACCAGGGACAACGACCTTATGGAACTTGGCCGTGGTCTTGGCCAGATAATAGATCAGGTCCTGCCCCTGGAGCCCCTTGGAATAATAAAAATAAATGCAGCCGGCCTGCGCCATGGCCTCGACCATCAGGACCCCGGGCATGATCTTCTCGTTCGGGAAATGGCCCTGAAAATGTGCCTCATTAACAGAGACGTTCTTGACCGCCACAAGCTTCTCGTTGGGGACAAGGTCTACGACCCGGTCGATCAAAAGAAATGGAAAACGATGAGGAATGATCTTCTGGATTTCCTGAATGTTGAGTTCCATGACAGCTCCTTCGTGAGACGTAAGACACAAGACGTTAGACAAAAGGCGGAAGAACAAAGACAAAACTTTTTATACGGGGCCGAAGAACACAGCATCACCCCTTTTGCCCGCCTTACATCTTTCCCTTCAAGATATATTTCGCCAACAGATCGGTCTCCACATTCACAGGATCCCCGGCCTTT